>JAGXHH010000123.1 GCA_024636355.1 Desulfobacteraceae bacterium
ACCTCGACTCCATGCAGCTGGTCCCAGCTGCATGGAGTCGAGGTCATGGACATTCTGACCCTGCGGGTTGTCCCCGAAACTCTGGTGGTCGCCGGAAAGGCACAGCATGTTATAGATATCAAACGAAGCGGCGCCGAGGATATCGCTCTGCAGGGCGATCCGGTTGCGGTCCCGGGTGACCATCTGGAACAGCGGTTCAATTCCCATGAGTTTCAAGTGGATGCAGGTAGCCAGGCTGCTGGTGCGAACCACCGAAGTCTGGTTGTCGGTGACGTTTACGGCATCGACATACCCCCGCAGCAGCTCGGCCTTTTTCCGGATGGTTTCCGGGTCGCTGCCGCGCGGCGGGCCGCATTCGGAGGTGACGCCCAGATGGCCTGCCGCCATGATCTTTTCAAGTTTGCTTGGCGTTTTCGCGTTCATATTTTCACATCCTCCCTTTCCACTTTTCGAGGTCCGCCGGCTCGGTCGGTGGACCAGTCCTTGATCGGAAACAACTTCTCATAGAGATCGAGCCGGTCGATTGCCTTCAACCGATCGATAATCAGCTGCCAGGCACAGGGAACTTCCTTGTTGATCTCGCAGCTGCCCTTGGTCGATCCGCCGCAGGGGCCGTTTAAGATCCGTTTGGCACAGCGGGATACCGGGCAGATGCCGCCGGTGTAAGCCAGGATGCAGGTGCCGCAGGCCTGGCACCGTTCCGTCCATAAGCCCCTTTGTTCCGTGACCCCGAGAAAACGTGTATTGACACCTGGATAAACCGGGATGGAGTGGTATTTTTCCGCCGTGAACTGGATGCCCACGCCGCACGCAATTGATACAATGGCCTCATACTGATCCGCAATATCCCGGATCTCTTCGAGGTATTCGTGATCGCACTGACGCTCCAGGGTGCGTTCGTCGACCGTGGCATCTTTGCCCTGGTTGGCGAAATACATCCGCAGAGCGGATGCCAGCACGCCCACTTCTTTTTTTCCGCCCGCTTCACAGACGGTGACGCATTCATTACAGCCCAGCACGAGGATCTTGCTGCTATCCTTCACGTATTCGATGATTTCCTCGACAGGCTTTTTATCCGCAACGATCATGGGTTACGCCTCTCTTATAATAAAGGTTTTATCTGATGCGACTATGGGTGGGCAAAGCAGCCGCCCGGACGCATCCGCCGGACAGCCGCATCGGACCGTTAATCATGCCGCCTGTTGATCTTTTGACTTTGCCCTGGCCTTTATCGGGTTGGGGCCCAGTTTTTTTATCCGGTCGTTCATTTCTTCTGCATACTTGACGAACAGCGGGGCATCGCTTGAAGACAGGTTGTACATCTGCACCCGTTCGCTTTGCATGCCGACGGCGTTCAGTATTTTCTGGACCTGCTCCACCCGGCGCCGGGCGCGCAGGTTGCCGTACTTGTAATGGCATTCACCTTCCTTGCACCCTACGATGTAGATGCCGTCAGCCCCTTTTTCCATGGCGCGCAGCATGTGTTGTACATCGACTTTTCCCGTGCACGGAACGCGAACGATCTTCACGCTGGTCGGATACGTCAGTCTCATCGAACCTGCCAGGTCCGCAGCTGAGTACCCTCAGAAATTGCAGCAGAAGGCCAGGATCGTCGGTTTGAAATCCTCTGTCATATTTCCCCCTCCAGCAAGGCATCCACCTTGCTCATGATTTGATCGTCTTCGTACCAGCTCAGCTGAATCGCTTTGGCCGGGCACTCGGCGGCACACGCCCCGCACCCCTGGCAAAGCGCATCGTCTATATGGCTCACACCTTCGTCGTTGATCCGCGGAACCCCATAGGGACAGGACCGGGCACAGATCAGGCAGGAGGCGCATTTTTCCGGATCAACTACGGCGGTTACCGCAGACAGCGTCAGGTACGGCTGGGACAGCATAGTGGTCGCCCTTGATGCGGCAGCCATTGCCTGGGCGATCGATTCGGTCATCAGCTGGGGCGAATGGGCCGTGCCGCACAGGTAAATACCCTCGGTTCCCATTTCCACCGGCCGCAGTTTCACGTGCGCCTCGACAAAGAAGTTTTCCGCATTGCGGTTAAGCTTCATGATGTTGGCGAGTTCCTCGGTGTCACCTGCTTCAACGCCGGCGCTCAGGGTCACCAGGTCGGCATCGAGGCTGATTTTGCGGCCGAGGATGTGGTCCATAAAGGTCACGTTCACCCCGTCACTGATGGCTACGACCACCGGGGCATCGTCCGGGGAAAACCGGAAGAACCTTACGCCGAGGCGTCTGGCTTCCGTGTAGTAGTCTTCCAGCAGGCCGTAGGTGCGGATATCCCGGTACAGGATGTAGATCTGGGTTTCCGGGTTGAGTTTCTTTAAGTGAATCGCATTCTTGATGGCGCTCTGGCAGCAGATCCGGGAACAGTTCGGATTCTCCTCGTTTCGCGAGCCGACGCACTGGATCATCACCACATGGTCGAGCCCGTCGGCGCCGCCGGCTTCTTCGAGCCGGTCGCCGAGTTCCAGCTGGGTGAGCACCCGGGGATTTTCCCCGTACAGGAATTCTTTCGGGCGGTACTCATTGGCGCCGGTGGCCATGATGGTCACTCCGTGCTCGAGGATACGGCTGGCCATCGACTCGCCGACAAGCACCTCGGTTTTGAAGTTCCCCTTGAAACCGGAGAAATCGACAATTACGTAATTGGTAAGCACATCGATTTTCGCATGCCCCTTAACCTGCGCGGCAAGATCCTTCACGTAGTTCCGGATGTCCATACCCTCGATGGTTTTGGTCAACCGGTTGCCGAGGCCGCCGAGTTCGGCTTCCTTTTCCACCAGCACGACCTCAAAACCCTGGTCGGCAATGCCGAGCGCGGCGTTCATGCCGGCCACGCCGCCGCCGACCACCATGGCCCGGCGGGTTACCGGAATCTGGCGTTCATGCAGCGGCCGGAGTGATGCGGCCCGGGCAACAGACATGCGGACCAGTTCCCGTGCTTTTATCGTGGCCCCTTCGGGGTCGTTGCCGTGCACCCAGGAATCCTGGTTGCGGATATTGGCCATCTCGAAGAGGTATTTGTTCAGGCCGACCGATTCGAGTGTGTCCATGAATATCGGCTCGTGGGTCTTGGGCGTACACGACGAGACCACCACGCGATTGATCTTGTGCTCCTTTATGATCTCCTTCATCTGGTCCTGGGCGTCCTGGCTGCAGGTAAACAAATTCTCGCCGGCATAGACCACATAGGGGAGTTTTTCGGCATATTCCCGAACCCCCGGAACGTCGATGACCCCGGCGATGTTGATGCCGCAGTCGCAGACGAAAACGCCGATGCGCGGGATTTCGCCTTCCACATCGATCTCGACCGGTTTTACCACTTCCTTGATCCGGGTGCCGCGGGCTTCGGACAGGTTCCGGCCGGCCGCACAGGCCGCCGCAGACGCTTCGGTCACCGCGGTCGGAATGTCCTTGGGACCCTGGAAAATGCCGCAGGCAAACACACCGGGGCGCGAGGTGTTGACCGGATGATCCGGCGTGGTTTCGGCGAAGTTGTATTTGTTCAGATTGATATCGAGCCGACGGGCGGTTTCGATTGTCGACTGCGGAACTTCCAGGCCGACGGAGAGCACCACCATGTCGAATTCCGCATCGACGATATTGCCGGCTTCATCGGCATAGCGCAGAAGGAGGTTGCCGGTCGCCGGATCTTCCGTGACGGTATGGATCCGGGACTTGACGAATTTGACGCCGCTTTTGTCCTTTGCCCGGAGGTAATACTTTTCGTAATCCTTGCCGAAGGTCCGGACGTCCATGTTGAAGATCACCGTGTCGAGTTCGTAATCGCAGTGGTCCTTGGCGATCATCGCTTCCTTGCAGGCGTACATGCAGCAGACCGATGAACAGTATCCGTTGCCGCACCGGTTGTTGTCCCGAGAGCCGACGCACTGGAGCCAGGCGATCCGTTTGGGTTCGGTATGGTCCGAGGGTCGGACCAGGTGCCCCATAGTCGGGCCGGATGCCGAAAGGATCCGCTCGAACTCGGCGCTGGTAAGGACGTTGGGGCTCGAGTTATAACTGTAAATGTCGTCAAGACGGCCCGGGTCGAAGATGTCGTTGCCCGGGCAGAGCACCACGGAACCGACGTCCAGGTCGCGCTCTTCGGCGATCTGCTCGTGATCGATGGCATTGGCCAGGCAGGCATCCACACACTGGTAGCATTCCGAACAGATGCCGCACTTCAGGCAGCGGTCGGCTTCTGCTTTCGCCTCTTCCTCGTTGTACCCGTAGGAGACTTCCAGGAAATTGCATTCCCGGGCTTTCGGATCGAGGCAGCGGACCCGTGTCCGGTCCTTGTGCGGCTCGTTTATGATTTCCGGTTTGTCAAACGTCCATTCCTTTGTCCGGCCTTCGCGCAGGTCGAGCCCATTGATGTACCGGTCAATGCTTTCGGCGGCTTCCTTTCCGGAGGCAACCGCGTCGACAACCGATTTGGGGCCGTGGAAGGCATCACCACCGGCAAATACCCATTCCAGGGGAGTCTGCAGGGTAACCGGGTCGGCAGCCAGGCGGCCGCGTGCGGTCATCGGGACGTTTTGCCCTTCGATATCGGCGGTTTCAGTGGCCTGGCCGATGGCGACGATTACCGTGTCGCCAAAGAAGGCTTCGCAGGCGTTTTCATCGAATGCGGGCGAAAAGCGGCCCTGTTCGTCGAACACCGCGGTGCAGGATTTAAATTCGATGCCGGAGAATTTGTTCCCCTTATCGATGAAAAACGATTTCGGTCCGTAGCTGTTGACGATGTTGATGTCGCCTTCCAGGGCCTCTTCGATTTCGTGCTCCCAGGCCGGCATTTCCTCGCGCCGCTCCAGGCAGACCATGGTGACGTTTTCGGCCCCCTTGCGCTTGGCGGTCAGGGCCACGTCGATGGCCACGTTGCCGCCGCCGATGACCAGCACGTTTTTGCCGATGGAAACCTCTTTTCCGAGGGCCGCATCGCGCAGGAAGTCGACACCCTGGAGGACGCCTTCGGCATCTTCGTTTTCCACGCCGAGACCGCGCCCCTTGTGCAGGCCGAGTCCCATGAAGACGGCGGCATAACCGTCGGCCTTCAGGCTGTCGAATGTGATGTCCGTGCCGAAGGTCACCCCGGTTTTGATCTCCACGCCCAGGTCGCAGATCATGTCGATTTCACGCTGGAGCATGTTGCGGGGGAGCCGGTATTCGGGAATCCCGACCGCCATCATGCCGCCGGCGACAGGAAGTTTTTCGAAGATGGTGACCGCATACCCTTTTCGGGCGAGAAAATATGCCGTGGACAATCCGGCCGGGCCGGCGCCGATCACCGCGACTTTTTCGTCGCGCTTTTCCTCGGCCGTTTTCGGCAGGAACCTGCCGTCGACTCCGTTTTCCCAGTCGCCGAGGAAACGGTGCAGTTCCCGGATGCCGAGCGGTTCGTCATAATCGTTTCGGGTGCAGGCGCTTTCACAGGGATGGTGGCAGACCCGTCCGCAGACTGCCGGGAACGGATGTTCGTCGCGGAACAGTTCGATGGCTTCCTGGTATTTGCCCTGGTTGATCAGGGCGATGTAGCCCTGGATGCTGACATGGGCCGGGCAGGTCGCCTTGCAGGGGGCTGTTCCCCGTTTGGAAATGGCGTAGGCGCCTGGAATCGCCTGGGCGTATTTCTTGAAAACCGCCTTGCGCTTGGAAAGCCCCCGGTCGTATTCGTTGGTTACCTCGATGGGACAGGCTTTGGCGCATTCGCCGCAGCTGGTGCATTTGGTTACATCGATGAAACGGGGTTCCTGGCGGATATGGGCCTTAAAATTGCCGGGGTTTCCATCCAGGTTCAAAAGTTCGGTATTCGTTAAAAGCTCAATGTTCAGGTGCCGGCCGACCTCGACCAGTTTCGGTGAGATGACTCACATGGCACAATCATTGGTGGGAAACGTTTTGTCCAGTTGGGACATGATGCCCCCGATCGCCGACGTTTTTTCCACCAGATAGACATAATATCCTGAATTGGCCAGATCGAGCGCGGACTGCATCCCTGCGATCCCCGCGCCGACAACCATGACGGAACCCACCGGCGCATTGCCGGATAGGGTCGGAGTGGTCTCGTCTTTTAAAGCCATTACTGTTCTCCCTTTATATTCTCCCTGATTTTCAAGTCGCGCCGTACAGGTAAGGTTGTGTGAAAAAAATGGATAATCTGCTGAATTGTGATTAAAACCTTAATACTTATACCCGATTTACAGTTAAAAAAGAATTCAAATACTATAAATGGTGGAAGGTGTCAACGAGAATCCAAACCAATTCGGTGTGAATTCTTCACTGCTTATAGGCTATTGATAAGAGACGGGATATAGAATTCAGAAGGTGTCTGTCTTCGGCTCAACCTTATTTGTATCTGCCGGAAGTGTACAAACGGGGTCATTCAATGTTTTCGTTTTTCAGACGATCGCTCATAATGATTTTCAAATCCGTCTGTGGTGATTTCGGAAGGGGCATTGCCCGTATCTTTAAGCACCAGTGCGTCCATGCCCAGTGTTTCTGCCATCTTTACGCCCGCTTCGGATCCCATGACGGCAATCGCTGTGGCGGCCCCGTCCAACATCGCATTGGAAATTTTGCCGGAAACATCCGTCGTGGTGACGCCGAGAATTTTTTCGGAAACCGGTCTTCCGGTTTTCGGACTGAAGATATGGTAAAACAGATGGCCGGCGATGACGATCGGCTGCCGGTAATTGCCGCTGGTCGATACCCGGATACCGGACCGGGCGGAGACGATTCCCCAGACCGCCGTCATATGGGCCGGATCCTGGATGCCGATGCGCCAGGGGGTGCCGTCATTTTGCCCAAACGCGGCAATCTCGCCGCCGAGTTGGACAAGACC
>JAGXHH010000124.1 GCA_024636355.1 Desulfobacteraceae bacterium
GCATGGGTGATCTCTCCCTGCTCATCGCGCACCGGGGCGGCGATTACCGAGACGACAGACGGAGTTCCGTCCTTTTTACTGATTATCCATTCCTCGTCCATGACGAGTTCCCCGGTTTTCAACGCCCGCCACGCGGGGTAGTCCTCCGTCGTTCCCGGCCGCGTCTCCCCGTATCTACGGAAATCCTTGTAAATGGCGAGCCGCTCTTCCAGTGTCAGATGAAACAGCTGCTCCATGGGAACACCGATAAAATTCTCATAATAGGTGCTGACCAGCTGCAGGCTGCCAGCGGGCGCTTCTATCACCGTTATCCCCTCGGGAATGCTCACCAGAATCGTTTCAAGGATCCGCTGGCGCTCCCGGGCTTTTCGCATCGCGTTTCGGGCCTTGTCCCGAGAAGCCCGAAGTTCCTCCTCCGCGCGTTTCAGCGGTTCAATATTGCGCCAGGAAGCAATGCTCCGGATAATATTCCCCCGGTTGTCCCGGACCGGCGCCGTGTTGATGAGAACGGTATTGGTTTCTCCCTGACAGTTCGTCAGCAGGTAACTTTCGTTCATTACGAGTTCACCGTTCTGCAGGGAACGGAAGATCGGCAATTCGTGGGGGGGGACCGGTTCGCCGTTCAGTTTTTACACTTTCAGCAGACGGGCGTATTCCCTGATCGGAAGCCCGCGGAAATCAACACGCCCGCATCCGGCGAATTCGGCGAGATACCGGCTGACCACTTCCACCTGGTCGGTTTCAGCGTTAAAAATAGCAAACCCTTCAGGCACATTGTCGAAGATCGCCTCGATGATCCGCTGTTTTTCCTCGGCCTCCCGGGCCCTTTGCTCGGCGGTGTCCCTGGACATGCGGAGCTGCTGCTCCATCTGCTTTGCGCCGGTGACGTCGCGCACGATACCGACCCGGTATACCGGGCGCCCCTCTTCGTCGCAAACGATGGTAAACGTGTCGCCGAGCCAGACATACTCGCCATTTTTCGCCCGGAACCGGTAGTCCAGAACCCCGGAGTGTTCCCCGTTTCTCAGGATGCCATCGAGTTTTTCGCTTACCCGTTCGATATCGTCCGGATGCATTCGCTCCAATATGCTCTCCATTGAAAGCGATGTGAACTCATCGGCGGTAAACCCGGTGATCCGCTCGATGACCGGGCTCATGTAGTCATAGGTATCGGTTCGCAGGTCCCGACGGTAGGCCGCGTCCAGGGAATTTTCGAGAACGCTCCGAAAGTGCTCCTCGCTTCTACGAAGGCGTTCCTGTTCATGGCGCAGCGCCAGTTCCACCTCCTTGCGCCGGGAGATATCCCGGGCAAATACATCGAAAAAAACCATCTGGCTCCTGTCATCGAATTCGGGAACAATCGTGACCAGGAACAGCCGACCCTCGAACTCGGCCTCAAATGTTTTTTCGGTGCGGGTTTCAGCCACATCATCGAAAACCGCACCGATGCGCGCCGTTAATTCGACCGGCAAACGGACCTCTCCGAGTTTCCGGCCGACGATCTCATTTTCGGATCTGCCCGCGATTTCCGTAAATACCGGATTGACAAACACGTATGTCCTGCTGCTGTCCAACCGCGCAATCGGATCAGGGGCATTGGAAACAATCCGGTATGCCTGCCGCGCGTTGATCCGCTCCCGGCGCTCCACCGTAAAGTCGTTTCCATCGATCAGGATTTCGCTGACGTTTCCCTCGTGATCCCGTACGACACACGCACTCCAGGAAAACCAGACCTCCTCGCCGGATTTGGACAACCCGACACTTTCGTGGATAAAGTAGTGATCCGGGTGGGCGACGATATCCTCGAGCATCTTGGCGTAATTCGTCCCGGTAACATCGATTTCCGGCACCAGTGTCCCGATATACGGTTTTCCGATCACCTCGTTGCGCGAATAGCCGAACACCTTTTCGCTGAACCGGTTGAAGTAGGTGACGATTCCCGCGGCATCGAGACCGATGATGATGCTGTTGATGCTTTCGACGAGCTGCGCATACCGTGCTTCTGATTCTTCGAGTTCCCGGCGACTGGCCATGGATTCCGTGATATCTTCGAAAGAAAGCAGGATCAGATTGCCGTCTTTTTGATCGATCCGCCGGCCGTTCAGCTCCAGAACCCTGCGGCCGGCCTCCGGAAACGTGGTTTCTATCTTCAGATTTTCAAATTCGGCTTTATCCGGAAGAACCGTCTCCAGGGCGTTTCGAAGATCGGCACTATCGAATTCGCCATTTGCCAGATCGTAAATGCGGCGGCCTTCAACCGCAGCTTCCGTCAATCGGAATTTCCGGTAAAAAGCCGGATTGGCGGATATTACCTGCAAATCGGCATCGAGCACGACCAGCGGCTCCCGCAGGACCTCTATGAGGCCTTGCATATAATCAGGCAAACCCGCGACCCCGGAACCATTCTTATCTTGCCCTTGCATATGGGCGGCTTCCTTTTCATTACGAAATTACAAAATTTCTTTCATTCCTGCTCGTGCTCTTACTCGTGCTCTTAATCTTACTCGTGCTCTTAATCTGTCTCTTAATCCTGCTCAAGCCGTGTCGGTTTGGTTTTCGTGCACGTGCACGTACACGTGCTCGTGCACGGCATTTGTTTTTAAGTTCCTTTTTTGAAACCACCGCCCAGCAAGGCAAATAGCTTTTACCATTTAACGAGATTGAGATTGAGAGCAAGAGCAAGAGTAAGAGCAAGAGCAAGAGTAAGAGTAAGAGCAAGAGCAAGAGCATACCAGCCGCTTATGAAATACAATCAAGCATTCCCCTTAAATATTTATCCGATCGGGAAATTTTCAACTAAAGGCAGGCAATGGGGCGAGGAATACTTCTACCCGGCCATGGTCCGGATGAAGGCTTCCGACAGTTCCGGGTCGAACTGGCGTCCGGCGTTTCGCCGCAGTTCCTCCAGGGCCTCTTCCGGTGTCAGTGTCCGGTTGTAGGGGCGTTCATGGGTAATCGCATCATAGACGTCCATAATGGCAAACGCACGGGCCAGAAACGGGATGTCTTTTCCTTTCAATCCCCTTGGATACCCGCTTCCATCCCAGCGTTCCCTCAGGGCGAGGACTTCATCGGAAATTTTCGCGGTTTCGGCAAATGTCTTTATAATACGGTATGCGGCTTCCGGATGCCGCTTGACCGTTTCCCATTCCTTGCGGGTCAGGCGCCCCGGCTTTTTGAACACCTCTGCGGGAATGACCGCTTTTCCGATTTCGTGGAGCCCGACGAGCTGGTCCATTGCCGCCATCTGGCTGTCGCTCAGCTCGAGCGTCCTCCCGAATCGCTTTGCCAGGGCCCGTTCCCGTTCGATATGGTCGCGCAGGTCGGGAAATTTTTTTCCCAGAAGCGCCATCAGGGATGAAAGGACGCGCTCCTGGTTCCGGCGGCTTTCAGCCAGTTTGTCGTCGTACATCCGTTCCTCTGCTATTCGGATGACGTGGTAGACATTTTCTTCCGGCCGGCACTTGGCGGCAACTCCCAGCGCGATGCTTGGAGCAATCACCGTTCCCTCGGTCTGCTTTGCGACGGTCCGGATCCGGGCACAGATTTTTTCCCCGGTCGCCGCATCGGTTTCCGGCAGGATCACCGCAAATTCGTCACCCCCCCAGCGGGCAACGATATCTTCGTCCCGGCAGGCTTCCCGGAGCGCTTCGGCGATCTTCCTCAGGAAATTATCCCCTTCGTTGTGCCCGAACGTATCGTTGACCAGTTTCAGATTGTTGACATCGCCCATGATAAAACTGACCGGCAGGCTCCGGCCGGTATCGAGCCGCTGGACCTCTTCCTCGAAATAGGTCCGGTTGTAAAGCCCGGTGACCGTGTCATGGAAACTCACGTAACGAATATGGTCCTCGGCACGCTTGCGCTCGGTGATGTCCCGGGCCACGACCAGGACGGTATCCACCATCCCGACCCTGTTGAATTCGGGAATCAGCCGGGCCCAGAATTGCCGGTTTCCGAACAGGCTCATGAAACCGAATTCGACATTTTGTTCCCCGCCGGTATGCAGCACCCGCCGGATCATGCCGTCGAGCTGCCGGCAGAGGTCCTGGGGCATCCCGAGTTCACAATGGGATCTTCCGATACACTGTTCTTTTGTTTTTCCGGTCAGCTGTTCAAAAGCCCTGTTTACAAAATTGTACCGCAGCTGGTTATCAACCCGCATAATCAGGTCCGGCGAGCTTTCGACAAGGGTCCGCAATTCGTATTCGCTGCGGCGAAGGGCGGTCTCCATTTTCTTGTTTTCGGTGATGTCCCGAAAGCTGGTGACCGCATGGGTGATCTTCCCATTCGTATCCCGCACGGGAGCCGCAATCACGGAAAGCACCGCCCGGGTGCCGTCCGGTTTGATAATGCGCCATTCCTCATCCATGACGACTTCCCCCCTGTGCAACGCCCGGAAAATGGGATGCGCCTCCATGGGAACCGGTTTTTCCCCTTTCCAGCCCATTGTTTCCAGCAGCTTCAAGCGATCTTCCATCGACATGTCATATAGCCGCTGGGCCGGAATCCTGAAGTATTGCTCATAGTAGGTGCTGACAAGCTGCAGGTGACCTTCCGGAATCTTTACCACCGTGATCCCTTCCGGGATGCCGACGAGGATGGTTTCGAGAATCCGCCGCTGTTCTTCGGCATGGCGCATTGCCGCACCGGCGGCATCCATCGATGCCCGCAGATCTTCCTCGAGCTGCCGGCGATCGGTCATGTCCCGCACGATGCCGGTGCGGTATCGCGGCTGACCGTTTTCGTCCTGCATCAGCTTGTACTTGTCACCCAGCCACAGGTATTTTCCGTCTTTTCTCCTGAATCGGTATTCCAGGAATCCCGACGTGATCCGGTGGTTGTTGATCGCTTCGAACATCCGACGCACCCGGTCCAGATCATCGGGATGAATCCTTGAAATGACCGTTTCAATATCGAGCTCATCCATCGAAAAACCGGTGATCTGCTTGACCACCGGGCTGATGTATTCATAGGAGTCGAGCTGGAGATCGCGAAGGTAGGCGACATCCTGGGAATGCTCCAGCATGGTCCGGAACCGGTTTTCGTCTTCCCGAAGCTGGTTTTCCGCATTTTCGCGCCGGGCGATGCCCTTTTCGACAACCTCTCTGATGGTTAAAAACAACCGCTTCTTCCTGCCGCCTTCGAGTTCGACGCGTCGACCGTTTAAAACGACCTTTCTTCGACCGATTTCCGGGAAATTCATTTCGATTTCAAATTCGGCCAGTTCTTCACCTCGACCCGCAACTGCCTCCAGGGCCTGCCGGAGCGGAGCAATGCGCCATTGCCCACTGCAAAGATCCTCCAGGCGGCTGCCCGTCGTATCTGTTTCCGACAACCTGAACATCCGGTAAAAGGCCCCATTGGCCGACACAACGCGCAACTCTCCATCCAGGATAACCAGAGCTTCCCGCATGGTATCGGCGATGGCCTGCGCATATAAGCACGCATCCTCTATATTTTTGGCATCGGTGCGGATGTCTGTCATCCAGATTTCCTCAGGAAAACAATTTCCCTCGGATTCAGATGTTGTATAGCTGTCGGGCGCTTTCCGGCTTTTTTAAGATGTCTATATGTAAAATGCCTTCGACAGCTTTGCGACGCAAGGAAAGTAAAGCAAATTCGACTTTAAAATACATGAATTGGCTTATTTAATGAGAACATTTGAACTAAAAAAAGGAGCATTTAAGGCACAGCATAGGGATGTAGCAGGGAGGGCTTCAAATCAGGAGATACGGAGTCCTCTTTAATCCTGTTCATACTGCTGCTTCAATTTGGATTGTATTTAAATATAATCATTTAGTCCGGAAGCACCGAAGATTAAAAGAAAGCCCCATGCCATGGAAAAGCAATTTCTATCTACAGACGAAATATGTTATACGACGTTAAGAACAGTTATCCATCCCGCGTTGAAGGGAGAAGCGCCCCATGTACCGGCTCAAAATTTATGCAATTGCCCTTGCAGTCCTTTTCTTCAGCAGCCTTTCCGTCGGAACCGCCGGCGGAAACCGCCTGTGCATCCAGGTAAAAGACGCCCAGCTTCGAACGGCCCCGTCTTTTATGGGCAAAATCGTCGCGACACTACCCTATGGCAGTGAAGTAACCGTCACCACGGAATCCGGCGGCTGGGCGAATGTCGAACTGGCAGACGGAACAACCGGTTGGCTGCACGGCTCGGCACTGACCCGGGAAAACATCCGGCTCACCTCCGGCGCCGAATCGGTTGACCGGTATGCATCAAGCGATGAGGTCGCGCTTGCCGGCAAGGGGTTTAACGCCGAGATTGAAGCCCGGTACCGGGCCGAAAACGATTCGCTCGACTACAGCTGGATCGATCGGATGGAAAACGATACGATCACGCCCGAAGAGATCGATCGGTTCGTCAGGGAGGGGGATCTTTCCCCGAAGGGAGGAACCTTATGAAAACCGGGACAAGACGTGATTTTCTAATTAAAGCCGGGCGTGATCGAAAAACTGCTGCTGCACCCGGAAAACCTCCGGCTGGGCGGGGAACGCAAAAACCTGTCGATCTTTTTTTCCGATCTCCAGGGGTTTACCACCATTTCGGAGAAAATGACCCCGGAGCAGCTCACCGACCTGCTCAATACATATCTTACCGCCATGACCGACATCATCACGGAGGAAAACGGCACCGTCGACACGTACACCATGATCTCCGGGGCGACCTTTACGGCGATAGGCAGCGCCATCGCCTGCCGCAAACTCGGCACCATTGCGGTCAAGGGGCGCGAGCACCAGCCGGTAACCGTCTACGAACCGATGCCGGAGGATGCCTTTGAAGAAAGCCGAACGATTTATGGCATCTTCGATGAAGGGATAGAGGCGTTCGCCGCCGGAGAGTTTCAAAAGGCGGCCGCGCTGTTTGACGGCATTTCCGATACGGATCCCGCCGCCCGGGCCTATGCGGCCAAATGTCGGGAATTTGTCGAAAACCCGCCGTCAAAGTGGCAGGGGATCTGGGTTCTTACCAGTAAATGATGCTTGCCTGCGATGCATGATTTACTTCAACTCATAGGGTACTAAGCGCCAGGGTATTGGTATTACTGTTCTCAAACGGTTTTTTTTACATGAAGAGCATGAAGATTACATGAAGATCCATGAAGGTTTGTTTTGAAAGAAGCATGAACAGAAGCGGCGTATTTCTTGCTCTTGCTCTTGCTCTTGCTCTTAATCTTGCTCTTGCTCTTAATCTTAATCTTAATCTTAATCAATAAAGAGACTGGAGATTAAGATTAAGAGCAAGATTAAGATCATGAGCAAGAGCAAGAAAGAGATGCTCGTTAATTTTGCCCTCGTGACGATTCCCTATGCATGACGTTCAACCCGCTGCTGCTGGATCGGCTTCCAGTAGAATTCGATGAGCAGCACCCGGATGATGCAGGCGATGGGGACGGCGACGATCATGCCGGTGATCCCGAAATAAGCGCCGATCAGCAGGGCGAGCAATACTGCCAGGGGATGCAGGCCGGCGCCCTTGCCCACGATCCGCGGCTGCAGGACCATTCCCTCAATGGCCTGAATTACGGTGAACAGTCCGAGAACCGCCAGTGCCGCCCACAGCCGGGACGATCCGTCTGCGCTCCCGCCGAGCAATACGATTAACAGCGCCGGGGTCACCCCGATAATCGGCCCCAGGTAGGGAATGAACCCGCCGATGCCGGCGGCCGTTCCGATCAGGATGGAAAATTTCCCCAATGCCGGAAATCCCATGAAACTGATAAAAAACAGCCCCACGGCGAAAAACAATCCCACGAGAAACGAGACCGTGAGCTGTCCTCTTAAAAACCCGCCGACGGCCACATCGAGTTTACCCAGAATATCGAAGGTACGCGTGCGATAGCGCGGCGGGATGGCCTTTTCGACAAACGGCCCGATTTTCTCCCAGTCGAGCACCAGGTAAAAAATGATTATGGCGACAAACAACAGGAACGAGGCGAAGCCGAAAACGGCCTGAATGCCCTTGACGATTTCGCCCACTGCAGCAATTCCGCCGGTGGTAATGGTTTTCAGCGCGGTCATTACCGACCCGAAGACTTTTTCATAATCGATTTCCAGGGCGCGCAGCTTTTCGGTTATGCCGGCGATCAATTCCTGGTCGATACCCAGCCTCGGGTTCTCGGCCAGCCGGTTCAGATAATGCGGGATCACCTCGCGGAGTGTTTCAATCAGGGCGACTATTTGGGAGATGATTACCGGCAGCACCACTGCGAGTGCCAGAAAAAAGACCGCCAGGACAAAAAAGAAGACCACCAGGGTGCCGGCAATGCGGCCAAGCCGCAGCCGCCGCTGAATTGCCAGGACGACCGGGGCGAGGACGTAGGCCAGAATAAAGGCGACGATAAACGGGGAAACCATATTAAAAATAATGAGCACGGGCGTCAGGAGCAGCCCGGCCGTGTAAAACAAGAGAACGATTACGCCCAGGATACCAAGGGCATATACAATACGGCGCAAAAGCGGGTCTTCGATCTGCTGCAGTTCGGTCATCTTGAGGTTCTCGCTGGAAATTTTAAGGTATTACGGTAAATTCAACCTGACCCATTGTTTCGCCCTGATCGGTGACCACCGCCACACGCCACTGCCCGACCAGGTCTGGGCTTTTCACGGTAATGTTGCTCCAGGTGCGCATACGGGGGTAAGCGATCGACAGTGCAACGGTCGCATATTTTCTGCCATCCACATAATAGACGTGTTTGAGGGTATGGGGAAGCCGCTGTTTATCGGAGCGCACATCCATCCAGACCCAGACGTCGGGCCCGTTGTCCTTTTCCAGGGAAAAGACGGTCCGGGGGGCAACCGGCTGCCGGTTTTCCACCCGTTTGCAGGCCACGATTTCAGCAATCCGGATCCCTTCAGCGGATGGTCCCGGTTCAGGGGCCGATTCCTGAAAAGTCGTATTTATGTCCGGGATGAGAGTCTCCGATTGAGGCGTCTGTACGGGAGCAACGGGTGACGCTATGGATTGCGCGGGTGCCGCCGCTTTATCATTGACATCACTTTCCGCCGAAACAGACGGGGCCGATTGTTCTGGAGTTTTAGAAGGCGGCGCGGTTTCGGTGTCATCTTTTCCGTTCAGTTTTCCGGCAGTACTTTCCGGGCGGGTTATCGCCACCCTTTCGGAACTCCCGAGGTTTTCCGGTACTCTGCCATTAAAGGCCAGGTACCCGACAATCAACAACACTGCGATGCAGCAGGCAACCACCCCCGCTGCTTTCCCGTATTTTCGGCTTTCAATGCTCTGTTGCTGCTGCTGTTTCAGGTGGATTACCGACCGAAACTTCTGGATCAATTCCTGATCCTTGTCCTCGATAGTCTGCTTGCTCATAGTAGGCGCCCCCAGGTTTTTACGGCCATATCAGGCAACCGGGTGACGCCTGATTCCTCCGGCGGGCCGCCCGGTACCCGGATCTGTGAAAAACGAAATCGCGTCCGGGCACAGCCCGGGATCGACTAAGCAACCGCAACCGAAATGATAGGAATGTTTTTTAAATCAGATAGAAGGAAGGATACTTCAATTTCTTCTGTTTGAAAAGAGATTAATCTACGTCTACTTAGGATGCGGTGGAAGAGGTGAATTTGTGGCGCCCGGCAAGGGCGGTTTCAAACCCGCCCCTGGAGTTTGGACTTTCTACCCGTCCCGGAAGGGCGATTCGTGAATCGCCCCTACAACGTGAGGTATGGTCATTCGTAGGGGCGATTCACGAATCGCCCCCGGGCGGGGAGAACCCGCCCGGGTCTCTGGTTTGGACATTTAAAAGCTGGACTCGCGGACGGGTTTGAAATCCGCCACGACGCCTGGACGATGTAATCGTAGGTCGGGATTCACATCCCGACATGGTTTAAGTCCTTATCACTATCGGTATCGAGAAGTTTTCGATCCCGATAGCGATTTCGATAGCGATACCGATACCAAGACACAAATTCCTTCCCGTAAAAATGCGGCGAAGCCGAGTTGGTCAGCTTCCAAGGGACTCGCTATTTCGGGTTGAAATTCGTTGTCGTTATCGTTGTCGTAATCGCCGCTTCTCGATTACGATTACGACAACGACAACCATTTCGCTATCGCTTCACTGACAACGAGAAAAGCTAAGAAACATGAAAAAACGATCAGCGGATAACCAGTATTTTTACTTTAATTCACGGTGATACTCCTGCAGTGCCTTTAATTCCGGCTCGCCTTCCCGGCGGGCGCGGATTCCCTTGGCCGCGGCAACGGCTGCGGCCGTGGTGGTGATGTACGGCACCTTGTATCGGATGGCGGTCTTGCGGATGTAGGAGTCGTCCTCCTGGCTTTCCTTGCCGCTCGGGGTATTGATCAGCAGCTGAATGTCCTTGTTCTTTATGGCATCGACAACGTCCGGCCGGCCGTGACCGAGTTTTTTAAGGGCATGTGAGGCGATGCCGTGTTTTTTCAGAAAACCTTTGGTGCCGTTCGTGGTAAAAATTGAAAATCCCAGGTCGGAAAAAAGGCGGGCGGCTTCCACCACGCTCGACTTGTCCCGGTCGGCCACGGTGATCAGGACACTGCCTTCGAGTGGCAACGGCGTCTTGGTGGCCTCCTGTGCCTTATAATACGCCCGGCCGAAGCTGTCGGCCATGCCGAGGACCTCGCCGGTCGAGCGCATTTCCGGTCCGAGCAGCGGGTCGACCTCGGGGAACATGTTAAACGGAAAGACCGATTCCTTGACCCCGTAATGGGAAAACGGACGCCGCTCCAGCTTGAAATCCGACAGTTTGGCGCCGAGCATGATTTTCGTGGCGATCCGTGCCATGGCCATTCCGCAGACCTTGGAGACGATCGGCACTGTCCGCGATGCCCGGGGGTTGGCCTCCAGGATGTAGACCATGTCGTCGGCAATGGCGTACTGGATGTTCATCAGGCCGACCACACCGAACTCGACCGCGATCTTGCGGGTGTATTCGATGATCGTATCGACGTGCTTCGGGGCAATGCTTACCGGCGGCAGCACGCAGGCCGAATCCCCGGAGTGGACGCCCGCCAGTTCGATGTGCTCCATGACCGCCGGCACGAACGCATCGGTGCCGTCGGCGATGGCGTCCGCTTCCGCCTCGATGGCCGATTCCAGGAACTTGTCGATCAGGATCGGCCGTTCCGGCGACACCACCACGGCTACGGCCAGGTACCGCTGGAGCATCTGCTCGTTTAGAACGATTTCCATGGCGCGCCCTCCCAGCACATAGGAGGGACGGACGATCAGCGGATAACCGATTCTCCGGGCGATGTCGAGGGCTTCGTCAAGCGACCGGGCCATGCCGGATTCCGGCTGGGGAATCCCAAGCTTCCGGATGATCTCGTTGAAGCGCTCCCGATCTTCGGCCATATCGATGATTTCCGGCGTGGTTCCGAGTATCTTTACCCCGGCAGCTTCGAGCTCGGAGGCGATGTTTAGCGGTGTCTGTCCGCCGAACTGGACGATTACCCCTTCGGGTTTTTCCTTTTCATAGATGGAAAGCACGTCTTCAACGGTCAGCGGCTCGAAATAGAGCTTGTCCGAGGTGTCGTAGTCCGTGGAGACGGTTTCCGGGTTGCAGTTGACCATGATCGACTCATAGCCTGCCTCCCGGATGGCAAACGCCGCATGGACGCAGCAGTAGTCGAATTCGATGCCCTGGCCGATCCGGTTCGGTCCGCCGCCGAGCACCATGATCTTCTTCCGGTCGGAAACGGAAACCACATCCTTGCCGTTGTAAGTGGAGTAATAATAGGCGGCATCTTCAACACCGGAGACCGGCACCGGTTCCCATGCCTCCCCCATTCCAAGCGCAATTCGCCTTTCCCGGAGGTCGGCTTCGGCAATACCGAGCAGCTTTGCCAGGTACTTGTCGGCAAACCCGTCTTTTTTGGCCTGGACTAGCAGGTCATCGGGCGGCATCTTCCCTTTGTGCTTAAGGATCTGTTCTTCGAGTGCCACCAGTTCTTTCATCTGCCCGATGTGCCAGCGCTTGATCCGGGTGATGTCAAAAAGCTTGTCGACATCCGCGCCTTTGCGCAGGGCCTCGTACATCATAAACTGGCGCTCGCTGGTCGGGGTGCCGAGCATGTCCATGAGCTCTTCGAGGGATTTCTCATTGAAGTCTTTGGCAAACCCCAATCCGTACCGGTCGATTTCCAGGGATCGGATCGCCTTCTGGAAGGCCTCCTTGTAGTTCTTGCCGATGCTCATTACCTCGCCCACGGCCCGCATCTGGGTGCCGAGCTTGTCTTCGACGCCCGGGAACTTCTCAAACCCCCACCGGGCGAACTTGACGACGACGTAATCACCGGACGGCGTGTATTTCTCCAGGGTACCGTCGCGCCAGTAGGGAATTTCATCCAGGGTCAGGCCGCCGGCAAGCAATGAGGATATCAGGGCGATCGGAAAACCGGTTGCCTTGGAAGCAAGTGCCGAGGAACGCGACGTGCGGGGGTTGATCTCGATGACCACCACCCGGCCGGTTTCCGGGTTATGGGCGAACTGGATGTTGGTACCGCCGATCACTTCGATTGCTTCGACGATGGCATAGGAGTATTTCTGGAGTTTTTCCTGCAGCTCCTGCGAAATGGTCAGCATCGGGGCGGTACAGAAGGAATCACCGGTATGAACCCCCATGGCATCGATGTTTTCAATGAAACAGACCGTGATCATCTGGTTTTTGGAGTCCCGGACGACTTCGAGCTCGAGCTCCTCCCAGCCGAGAACCGATCCTTCGACGAGCACCTGGTTGATGATGCTGGCAGCCAACCCCCCGCTGGCCACGTTGCGCAGTTCCTCGATGTTGTAAACCAGACCGCCGCCGGTGCCGCCCA
>JAGXHH010000013.1 GCA_024636355.1 Desulfobacteraceae bacterium
ACAGATCGCTTCACAGTTGTTGCAGCCGATGCAGGCCAGTTCCAGTCCGCCGAGACCGGTCGCTTCCGGCACATTTCCGGCATCGTTCCACTGCAGGCAGGAAGTCGGGCAGGTTCTGACGCAGGCTTTGCAATGGGTGCATTTTTCAGGTTCATACTCGAAATCAAAGCACCGGGTAAGGGGCATGTGGGCGTGCTGAAATCTTTCCAGAAAGGACTGGTGCATGGCAGGAACCTCGCGTTTCAGGTTATTGTGTCATTCAGGGAAGCACTATCTTGGCACTGCGGGGCTGTCTTGGTCCGATTCAATGTTTAGTTCCCGGTCCGGTTCTCGGCCGAATTTTCCGTCTTCGTAGCATTTTTTGGCATACCAGTTCACCTGTCGGCAGATGCCGCGAATAATGGTCACCTCCCTGGCGCGAAATGGCAGGCGGTTGAAAAAGCGGCGAAACTGATCCAGCCAGTGCTCCGGATTTTCCGGAAGGATATAGTTGATACGGATCAGCATCTCCTTGAGCTGTTCGTACATGGCGTCAAGTTCATGGCGGACCGCGAGCTTCGGGGCAAATTCAGGACGTTCCGGAAGTGTTGCCTTGAACAATTCATAGCAGACGAGCATGACCGACTGGGCCAGGTTGATGGAGGAAAAGTTGGCCGTGGGGATGTTAATCAGGGCATGGCAGCTTCTGAGGTCCTCATTGCTCAAACCGCGATCTTCCGGGCCGAAAACAATGGCCACCCGATTGTCCCGGGCGATCGGGGCCAGACGGCCGGCAATTTTTTCCGGAGCGCTTACCACCTGACGGCGGCTGCCGAGGCGGGCGGTTGTTCCCACCACGTATCCGAAATCGGCCAGGGCGGTTCTCAGGTCGTCGAATTGTTTCATATTCTGGACAATTCCGGCTGCCACATGCGTGGACAAGACGAGTGCCCGGTTGATGTCAAACATCTTCGGCGATACCACGTAGAGCTGTGAGATGCCCATGTTGCACATGGCACGGGCTGCCGAGCCGACGTTTTCGGAAAATTGAGGTTGGTGCAGGACAATGGCGATATTGTCAAGGTTGATGCCGTTTTTCATAATATCGAATTTTCTTTCCATAAGGCTGATGAATCGTCAAAAGCAGGAATTAACCACAGAGGGCGCAGAGGTCACAGAGTTAAATCACATAAAAAAAGCATTTCTCTGTGTACTCTGTGACCTCTGTGGTTAAAAAGACTTTATAAGAGGGCATATCTTCAATTATCCTTATCAAAGCTGAATCGGTGCGTCAATATGGCGATACCGCCAACTCCCGAGTTGACAAGATATCCGGTGAAATTTATATAACTGTTAATTGTTTTTCATCTGTGTTTCAGCTTTATACTCCGGCAAACCAAATAATGGAAAGGATCCAGAATGCCGATCTACGAATTTTACTGCGACGGTTGCAACACGATTTTCAATTTCTTTTCCAGATCCGTGAATACGAGTAAGCGGCCCGACTGTCCGAAATGCGGCGAACAGGAACTGCAGCGCCGAATGTCGATGTTTGCCGTGACCGGACGGGCTTCTGAAGACAATGCCGAAGATATGCCCTTTGACGGTGATAAAATGGAAAAAGCCATGCAGATGCTTGCCGGTGAAGCCGAAAACATTAACGAGGATGATCCCCGTCAGGCGGCCAGCCTGATGCGGAAATTGAGCGATATGACCGGAGTGGAGCTCGGATCGGGAATGCAGGAAGCGCTGAATCGGATGGAACGGGGTGAAGACCCGGAACAGATCGAAGCTGAAATGGGCGACCTTCTGGAAAATGAAGAACCGTTTATCCTGCCCGGCAAACGCAAAGCGGGCCGAAACAGCCGACCCGCCCCCGAGCGGGATGAAACGTTGTATGATCTGTAGGTCCGCCAGTCAAAACCGGCTTGTAAACGATTCCCCTGCAAACTGTTCTTCCAGGTATTCCATGAAAGCTTTTGCCAATGGCGACGGCGTGCGGTCCCGGTGAAAGGTGAGGTAAAAGTTGCGGGTCAGATCGAGCCCCTTGATGGAAAGCGATTTCAATGTGCCGGCTTCGAGTTCATCGGCTACCGCGATCGGAGAGACGATGGAAACGCCGATTTTTGATTTGATGCCCTGGATGACCGATGACGTGCTGCCGAGTTCGGCCGCGATGCGCAGCGATTTCAGATCGATCCCCTTGGCCGCAAGGCTCTTCTGAAGCGACTTCAGGGTGCCTGACCCTTTTTCCCGCAGTATAAACGGCTCTTTTAAGAACGATTGCAGATCAACGGTATTCTTTTTTGCCCATTTATGATCTGCCGGTACAATGAGCCGCATCTCGTCGGCAAGCAGTTGTTTCTGGTCGATTCGGCTCTTGTCGGCTTCCGCCCCGACCACGCCGAAGTCGAGATGGCTGTCTAAAATATCCCTGATAACCTGTTCCGTATCCCCGATTGAAATGGAAACCTTTACTTTGGGATAGCGTTTCGTAAACTCCCCGATAACCCGGGGGAGCAGATAGCTGCCGGGTATCGTGCTCCCGCCGACTGCGAGATGACCGCTGATTTTACCCAGAAATTCCGCCATCGCCGTTTCCGTTTCATCGGCCAGGGAAATGAGGCGCTCCGCATAGGAATAGAGGAGTTTTCCCGCTTTGGTGGCGATGGCTTTCTTGCCCATTCGGTCGACGAGTTGGCAGCCGAAGTGGGTTTCGAGTTCCTTGATATGGCTGCTGACCGTCGGTTGCGTCAGGTGGACCGCATCGGCGGCTCTGGAGAACCCCTCCAGTTCTACGACTTTTTGAAAGATCTTGAGTTGCCAGAGGTCCATATGGTATCCGCCTGTAATTTATTGAAATTAATGTTTATTTGTTTTGAGTTTAAAAGTTGTATAGAAAATATCTATTGTTGTTATCACTGTAGATAGATAATTGCAATTTGATTTCAATGTGAAAAAACGAGTAAGAAATATATCTTAAAGAATTTTATAATACTTGATATCCAGAATTGAATAACAATTATAGGTTATCGGGAAGAACTCCAGTAAAATTGAAATTAAGGATAACATTGAAAAACACGGAAAAAACCACAGGGCGTGTTTTTATAACGCTTTTAAAGCCGAAGGCCAAAATACCGCCCTTACTTTTTTAGCCCTTCTTTCCGTGTCATTCCGTGTATTCCGTGGACAAAAAGTCCTTAAAGTCATTGCCCACGGAACACACGGAAAAGCACGGAAAAAACCATAGGGCGTATTTTTAAAATGCTTTTAAAGCCGAAGGCCAAAATACCGCCCTTGCTTTTTTAGCCCTTCTTTCTGTGCCATTAACAAAGGATGAAATATAATGAAAGAAATCGATGCCCGAAAGCTGGCCTGCCCCACACCGGTCTTGCTGACCAGGGAAGCCATTGAAACTGAAAGTCCCGCAGCCATTACCGTCATCGTCGACAATGAGGCTTCCCATCAGAACGTCAGCCGATTCCTTGCTTCAAAAGCCTATACGACACGCATTGAAAATGTCGGCACGTATTTTCATGTCATCGGCACCCGTGAGGAGGGCAGCGTCCTTCCGGCGCCGGTGCAGTCCGTTCAGCCCGAGGCGCCCCCATCTGAAGAGCGTAAAATCCTGGTGATGATCGCCACCGACCGGATCGGTTTTGGCGACGATGTGCTCGGCAGCCGGTTGATGGTCAATTTCGTCAAAACATTAAAGGAAATGGGCCGGGAGTTGTGGCGGCTCGTACTGGTCAATAACGGTGTAAAACTTGCCGTTAAAGGCTCGGAGGTGCTCGATTCCTTAAAAGCGCTTGACGCCGACGGGATTAAAATCATGGTTTGCGGCACCTGCCTGGAACACTACCGGCTGATGGAAAGAAAACAGATCGGCGAGACGACCAATATGCTCGACATCGTCACGGCGATGCAGCTGGCAGATAAAGTGATCAATTTGTAAGAGCCAGAATCCAGAATATAGAATCCAGGAGCCAGGAGTCAGAATCCAGAATCCAGGAGATAGAATTCAGGATCCAGGAGACAGGAGATAGAATTCAGGATCCAGGAGACAGGAGATAGAATTCAGGAGCCAGGAGGCGGGAAGGCGGACCGTCAAACGGTGCCGGTTTTGTAGGTCGGGATTCACATCCCGACGCTGGAGTTTGGACATTCTGCCCCATCCCGGAAGGGCGATTCGTGAATCGCCCCTACATCGTGAGCCGGCAATAAAATATCTCCATTTTTCATTGATCCGTTTTAACGATTTCGGCAACGGGTCCATATTCCGCCGTTGTACAATGGTCATCCGTAGGGGCGATTCACGAATCGCCCCCGCACGAATCGCCCCCGCCGATGAGGTAAAATGTCCAAACCCCACGGTCGGTTCACATTCCGACGCCCTTCGTCACGACGGCACTAATGGAGTAAAATCCAATCTGTTATCCGCCCGGCTTCCGAAAAACGTCACTGGAGCGATATCCAGATCAACTTATTCAAGAAGCTCTTTCATCTACATCCTGGGACAAGACAAATTTGTATCGCAATCCTTCCTTCCTGATACGTTTCCCGAAGAATCAATCAACCGTATGGATTTTGTTAAAATATCGAAAGCAAGCCGGCCTGCAGGACCGGGAAGAATGGAAATGAACGGGGTTCCCGCAAAGCCGGGTTGTAAAGTGGCACCGATCTTGTATAATAAATCTGAACACCGGGAATTAAGCGGGTTCTTCCGAATCCAAAAGCATGGATGAAGCGGTTGAATTTTTCTTCTGACGTTTTATTTTTCTCTCGTTTTATTTTTCGCAGATATTTTAGATTTATTTTTGCAATACAGGAGGTACATAAATGACAGACAAGCTGGTGATTGTCGGCGGTGTGGCCGGCGGAGCAACTGCTGCGGCCCGGGCCAGGCGGTTAAATGAACGGGCTCAGATCGTGCTCTTTGAAAGGGGTAGGTACATCTCTTTTGCCAACTGCGGCCTGCCGTATTACATCGGCGAAATCATCAAGAAACGAGACGACCTGCTGGTGACAACCGCCGAATCGTTTACGCGGCGCTACCGTATCGATGTGCGTGAGACTACGGAGGTGCTGGCAATCGATCGCGAAACGAAGTCCGTGCGGGTTAAAAATAATGAAACCGGTGAAGAATACACCGAATCCTATGACAAGCTCATCCTGTCGCCGGGCGCCGAACCTATCCGGCCGCCATTGCCCGGCATCGATGCGCCGAACGTCTTCTGCCTGAGAAACATTCCGGACACCGACCGGATCAAGGCCTGGGTCGACGATAAAAAACCGCAGTCGGCTGTCGTGATCGGCGGGGGGTTTATCGGCCTGGAAATGGCGGAAAACCTGGTCCTTCGGGGCGTTAAAACCACGATTGTCGAAAAGCTCGACCAGGTGATGGCCCCGGTTGATTACGAAATGGCGGCCCTTATTCATGCACACCTGACCGAAAAAGGCGTCGACCTGATCTTCGGCGATGCGGTCAAGGCATTTATACCATCAGGCGACCGGCTGACCATCCGGACCGAAAATGAAAGAAACCTGGAATGCGACCTGGCGATCATGTCGGTCGGCGTCCGTCCGGAAACTCGGCTGGCCCGTGAGGCCGGACTCGACCTTGGCAAGACCGGCGGCATTGCGGTCGATGCCTCGATGCGGACCTCGGACCCGGATATCTATGCGGTCGGCGATGCCGTGGAAGTAAACGAGTTTGTCACCGGCATGAAAACCCTGATACCCCTGGCCGGCCCGGCTAATAAACAGGGGCGGATCGCCGCAGATAACGTCATGGGAAGAAGTTCGGTATTCAGAGGCACTATCGGGACATCGATCGTCCGGGTATTCGACCTGGCGGTTGCAACGACCGGTCTTAGTGAAAAGCTCATGCGCAAACACGATATCCCTCACGTTGTCAGCTATACCCATTCCGGTTCCCACGCCGGTTATTACCCGGGGTCTGAAACGCTTGCAATCAAGCTGATGTTCTCACCGGGCACCGGCAAAATACTCGGTGCCCAGATCGTTGGAAAAGACGGTGCGGACAAGCGCATCGATGTGCTGGCCACGGCGATTCGTGGGGAAATGACCGTCTTTGACCTGGAAGAACTCGAACTCGCCTATGCGCCTCCCTACGGGTCGGCCAAGGACCCGGTCAACATTGCCGGATTCGTAGGGGCCAACCTGCTGAAAAACGATGTGGAGAATCTTAATTGGGATCAGCTCGAAGCACGTGATCCGGAAAGGGAAATCCTGCTCGATCTGCGGACGGACATTGAATTTAAAACTTCCGGCAGCATAGACGGGGCACTCCACATCCCGATCGATTCGCTCCGGGACCGGCTCGATGAACTCGACAGGGATAAAACGTATATCGCCTTCTGCGCGGTTGGTCTTCGGGGGTACCTGGGGTATCGGATACTGACCCAGAATGGTTATAAAGCGAAAAACCTGGGTGGCGGATTCCGAACATTTCTCGGCGCGACGGAGAACCTTACACTGTAGTCGAATTCCTTATCCGTAGGTTGGGCTGAGCGGCCATGCCGTTGGGCTTCGCTGCTTTAATAAAGTTCGAAATGTTGTGCCTCCTCCAACAGATTCGATTCAGCGAAGCCCAACAGTGGTCCCGGCTCAGCCCAACCTACGGGAAAGAATACAGCATTTGCCGATGGTCCCGGTCCCCCGTATATTTGGGTCAGCATCGTACGAAATACCGCCGAACTAACCAAACAGATCCTGGGGAGAAAGCGATGGACGTGTTTTTAGCCGGTCTGGTGGCCAGTACTCTTGCCGGTTTGGCAACCGGTGTCGGGGCCTTGCCGATTCTTTTTTTTAAAACCGTTCCCCGAAATACGCTCAACACACTTCTCGGGGCGTCGGCCGGGGTGCTGCTGGCGGCGACGTCTTTTTCCCTGATTGTTCCGGGCATCGAATCCGGAGACCGTCTCTGGCCCGGCTACGGCGTGGCCGTCGTGGTTATCGGAATGCTCTTTGGAGGGCTGGTACTCGATTTAATCGACAAGCTGCTCCCCCATGAGCATTTCATACTCGGACGTGAAGGTCCATCAACGACCTTGAAACGGATCTGGCTGTTTATTATCGCCATTACCATCCATAATTTCCCGGAAGGCATGGCGGTCGGCGTCGGTTTCGGCACCGGTGATTTCGGGGGCGGCACCAGCCTGGCCATCGGCATCGGTATCCAGAATATGCCTGAAGGACTTGCCGTGGCCCTGCCGCTGATCGGTCTGGGTTACAGTCGCTGGGCGGCCCTGGGGATTGCCACTGCAACCGGTCTGGTGGAGCCAATCGGCGGGGTGCTGGGCGCCGGTGCGGTCACATTTTTTCATCCGGTCCTCCCGTTTGCCCTGGCATTTGCCGCAGGCGCCATGCTGTTTGTCATCAGTGATGAAATCATTCCGGAAACCCATTCCCAGGGACGTTCACGGCAGGCGACCTATGGTGTCATGATCGGCTTTGTGATCATGCTGGCACTCGATAACCTGCTGGGATAACCCCAACCACAGGGAACGAACGATTAGCTCGGCCTTATCGAGTGCGGGACTTTTTACGAGGGGATCATCATTGACGAATCGCCGATAAATAATAATCTTTCAAGTGAGAAACGTTTTTTTACCATCCTATCACGATTCAATAAGGAGGTCCCCATGGCCAGTATTACGTTTAAAGGCAAACCGGTGAAAACGATCGGAGAGCTGCCGGAACTCGGAGAAAAAGCCCCGGAATTTGTGCTGACCCGGACCGAAATGGAGGATGTCCGGTTATCCGATTTTTCGGGCATGAAGGTCATTATGAACATATTTCCCAGTATCGAAACGCCGGTCTGCGCGGAATCGGTAAGGCGATTCAATGCGGTTGCCGATCAGTTGGACAACACGGTCGTGCTCTGTATCTCAAAAGACCTGCCGTTTGCCCACGATCGGTTCAATATATCCGAAGGGCTCGACAGCGTTGTCTCTGTAACCGAATTGCGCAACCAGGATTTCGGAAACGATTACGGGGTCCGGATTGTGGAAGGACCGCTATCCGGGTTGCTTTCGCGTGCGGTAATCGTTCTGGATGAAAATCATCGGGTGATCTATACCCAGCAGGTGCCTGAAATCTCAGAGGAGCCCGATTATGAATCGGCGCTTCAGATCGCCCGGACACACGGGTATGAAAGTACGATCGAAGAGGTATGCACCAAAACATTTACGGGTGAACACGCCCGCCTGGACGACAGTGACGATGCCTGCGACGATGGACGAACCGGTAAATTGTAGACAACTCGGGCACAGCCTGCATGGTGAAGAGGAAGGCATTATGAACGCGATGGATGCCATTGTTTCATGTAAAAAATGCGGCGCGAAAAACCGGGTAAAAACCGCATCCCGCGGGAAAAAACCGGTGTGCGGAAAATGCCACGCGCCGTTGCCGCTAAGCGGCGGTGCACCGCCGCGAGTTGTCGAAATCAGTGATCGGACATTTGAATCGGAAGTCCTGGCGTATCCCGGCCCGGTCCTGGTCGACTGCTGGGCGCCCTGGTGCGGGCCATGCCATACGGTCGCCCCGGTGTTGGACGCCCTGGCAAGAGAATACGGCGGCAAAGTCAAGATTACCAAACTCAACATCGATCGGAATCCGTTGATCGCATCCCGGTACAGGGTCATGAGTGTCCCGACCATGCTGTTTTTCAAGAACGGCCGGCTTATGGATACCGTCCCCGGCGCTATTCAAAAAACGGAAATTCAACGTCATATATCGGCCATACGGTAGGTCCCGTTCGTAAAGCGCATGGAATTGGCAAAAAGTCCGGCAAAGGTGAAACCCTGACATCGTGAAATTCGTGGCAGACGAAATCCGTGGCAGACAAGGAGGCATGCTGATGGAAAAAAAAGTGCTGATTGCGCTCGATGATTCTGACAATGCAATGCGGGGGGTAAGCTTCGTTGCGGACACGTTCAACCCGGATACCGAGGTGACATTGTTCAGTGTTCTGCAGGATACCGAGTCGATATGTGCCTACAACAGCCCGAGCCTGACCCCTTATTTTCAGACGGAACGCGAGGCTTTCTGTGTGCTGGAGCATAAGAAAAAAGAATTGATGGATAATGCGGCAGAAGCCGCCAGAAGGCATTTGATCAATGCCGGGTTCAAAAACAACAGGGTTCATGCGAAAACAGTGGCGAAGACCAAAGGTGTGGCCAGAGATATCATCGCGGAAGCAGATTCCGGATACGATGTGGTAGTTGTGGGCAGGAAAGGGCTCTCGGCGGTACAGGAGTTTTTCTTTGGAAGCGTTTCCCAGAAAGTGCTCCATGGTGTCAAAAATGCCTCCGTACTGGTCATTTCGTAAACAGGGGGGAATGTAAATCATGAAGATCCTGATAACCGGTGCCGCGGGGTTTGTCGGCACGCAGATGATTCATTTTTTTCTGGAAAAGGGCCATGACTGTCTCTTATACACATCTGACGCTGCC
>JAGXHH010000125.1 GCA_024636355.1 Desulfobacteraceae bacterium
CACGGCGAGGCCCAGGAAAGCCCGACCGTCGGCTTCATCCTCGCCAACGTGCCGCGCCGGCTCGCCGAACGCTATATCGACGACATCGCGAACATGGCCGAATACCTGGCATCGGATGCCGCGGGCTTCATTACCGGGCAGAATTTTGTCGTCGACGGCGGCATGACGAAAAAAATGATCTATTAAAAAGGAGAATAACATGGAACGGGATATGCGTCTGCGAGATGAAGAAAAGCGGTATTTCCAGGAACTCAACCAAACGAGCGTCGAGTTTCTGCTCAACCGCTACAACAAGGTAAACCGCTGGGTAATTGCCGACATGATCCGACGGAGCGCGTATCATTACCCGGACAAAACGGCCCTGATCTTCCAGGACAAACGCCTTACCTACACGCAGCTGGAAATTGAAAGCAACAAGGTGGCAAACGCCCTGATCGATTTAGGTGTCCAAAAATACGACCGGGTGGCCATCCTTGCCCACAACACCCTGCACCATGTCCTGACCTGGCTCGGCTGCTGCAAGGTTGGAGCGGTCTATCTCGCCATCAACTACCTGCTGCGGGGGCCGGACATCGAGTACTGCATCAACCATTCCGAAAGCAAGGTCTTCATCATAGAAGATGCCCTTTATGAGCTGACCAAAGACGTCCTGAACGACATGCCGAGCGTCCGGACGGTTATCTGGTCGGACCAGGGAGCGGGACAATCCTCCCCAGACGCCGCTTACCCGGAATTTGATGACTGGTATCGGAGTTATCCGGAAACGGAGACCGATCGCATCCTGCGGATCGAAGATCCGTGCCAGATGACGTACACCAGCGGCACCGAGTCGAGGCCCAAGGGGGTGATCATCACCAACCAGGCACTGATCGCCCAATACATGGGGTGCATCATCGATGGCAAATACGAAGACACCGACATCAATATCAACGCCCTGCCGATCTACCACTGCGCCCAGCGGGACGTGTTCTTGAACCCGATCTTTTACCTGGGCGGCACCAATATTCTGATGGCGCCGGATATCGGGGAAATCCTGAAGAAAACAGAGGAGACCCGGGCTACCATGCTCTTTGCGCCGCCGACCGTCTGGATCGGCATTCTTCGGCACCCGGATTTTAAAAAGTACGACCTGTCGAGCTTAAAGAAACTCTACTACGGTGCTTCGATCATGCCGATCGAAGTACTCAAAGAATTGATTCAGCAGCTTCCCGGCACGGGGGTCTACAATTACTACGGCCAGACCGAGCTCGCCCCGTACCACACCATCCTGAAAGCCGAAGACGCCATGGAGAAGCTGGGATCTGCCGGAATGGCCGGATTGAACATGGAATCCCGGTTGGAAGATGAAACCGGCAATACGATCGATGACACGGGTGTTCCGGGCGAAATCTGCGGCCGGGGACCGCATGCCATGATGATGTATTACAAGGAACCGGAAAAAACAGAGGAGGTCATGCGGGGCGGGTGGTTCCATTCCGGCGACCTTGGCGCCCTCGATAACGACCGGTACATCAGCGTGGTGGATCGCAAAAAGGATATGGTCAAGACGGGCGGGGAAAATGTGCCCAGCCGGGAAGTCGAAGAAGCCATCTACCTCGACAGCCGCGTCGAAGAAGTCGCCGTGATCGGCGTGCCCCACCCGAAATGGGTCGAAGCGGTTACTGCCGTCGTCGTGCCGAGAAAAGGCGAAACGATCACCGAGTCGGAAATCATCGAACACTGCAAAACGCACCTCGCCGGCTTCAAGGTGCCCAAGAAAGTCGTTATCGCCGACACACTGCCCAAAACGCCGACCGGCAAAATCCTGAAACGGGATATGCGCAGCACTTACGGTTCCGTGTTTAACGGTTTGTAAAGGACTGCCCAAAACCGGCTCGGCAAAAATCCGGAAGGTTGATTTGAGGTAAAGGTACTCGGTATCCAGGAGCAAGAATATAGGAATTAGAATCCAGAATCCAGGAGCCAGAATATAGGAGCCAGAATATAGGAGATAGAATCCAGAATCCAGGAGCCAGGAGCCAGAATATAGAAACCAGAAGGGCTGCTGGCCGGCTGAACCGCCAGTTTATAATTCATACATGATGCTAACCACAGAGGGCTCAGAGGACGCAGAGGAAGGCAATTTTATTATCTGCTTTCCTCCAGCAAAGGGGGGGTTGTCCTTATCCCCACTTTGGAAAAGGAGGGTCAGGGGGCATTTGATCTTCAACGGGCCAAAATCCACCTGTATCTCACTTTATAAAGGGGGATGAGCCTCAGTTATGAAAGGTCCTTTAAAACGCTGTGTCCTCTGTGGTAAAATTCACCTTCTACGGAAAACAGCATGCCGAGTTTCATGCAAGTCGGCAGAAAAAGTAAAAGGGCGCCCGGCCGGGTGCCCTTTTGTTTTAAACGATTAAACTTTTCTTACCTAACGGCCCCTGCGGGCGCCCCAGGCAATCGGTTACTCTTTCTTTTTGGAACTGAGTTCCGGAAAATCGGTATAGAAGTATTCGTTTTCCTGGCGTTCCGTTTTCTTTTTCTCCTGTTCCCGGAGTTCAATCCGCCGGATTTTGCCGCTGATGGTTTTCGGCAGCACATCGACGAACTGGATGATCCGGGGAATCTTGAATTTGGCCAGTATCCCGATGGTGTGCCGGAACAGTTCGAGTGCGAGTTCCTTTGACGGCGTATACCCTTTGTTCAAGAGGACATATGCTTTGACCAGCTGGTGCCGTTTGGGATCCGGGGCGCCGACCACGGCCGATTCCAGGACCGAAGGGTGTTCGACCATGGCGCTTTCCACCTCGAAGGGGCCGACCCTGAAATCCGATGATTTAATGACATCATCGGCCCGCCCCTCGAACCACCAGTACCCGTCCTCATCAAACGAGGCCCAGTCGCCGGTGTAATAATAGTTGCCAGACACGACTTCCTGCATCTTTTCGGGATTGCCGATATATTCGGAAAAAAGGCCCTTTGCCCCGCCTTTATCGAGTTGGACGACGATGTGCCCGGTCTGCCCCGGCGTCGTCACTTCCTTTCCTTCCTCATCGAGCAGTGCAATGTCGTACATGCCGGACGGCCTGCCGAAAGACCCGAAGCGCATCCGGCCTTCCATCCAGGGTGCGTTTCCGATCATGGCAGTCGATTCCGTCTGGCCGTAAAAATCCCGGATTTCATTGCCGGTCGCTTTTTTCCACTTCTCAATTGTTTCCGGATTGAGGGGTTCGCCGGCACTGACTGACTGCCGGAGCGCCTTAAAGTCGTACTTGCCAAGATCCAGACTCACGAACATCCGCCAGGCGGTCGGCGGCCCGCAGAAACACGTCACTTTGTTGTCTGAAATGTACTGGAGGTACTTGTCGCCGTCCAGAACTTTGAAATTGAAACCGGCTACGGTCGCCCCCATGTTAAACGGGGCAAAAAAACTGCTCCAGGCCCATTTGGCCCACCCGGGTGCACTCAGATTATGGTGGATGTCATCGGGACGTATCCCGATCATTACCGAAGTCGACAGGTGCCCCACCGGATAGGAAATCGCGCTGTGCCCGACCCGCTTCGGCAGACCGGTGGTGCCGGAGGTGAAAAAGCAGAACAGAAGATCGTCAGTCAAGGTAGTTGCAGGCTCCGCCGTTTCCGATTCTCCCTGGGTATCGGAATAGCTTAGCCAGCCTTGCTTTTTACCGAGCACAATTTTAATTTTGGGTTTTATTCCGGCGATTTCCAGCGCTTCGTCCAGGATCTCCGTGTATTCCTCGGAAGCCATTACGGCATCCGGAGGATAGATTTCAAACCGGAACTGCAGTTCCCGGACGGTCATCGACGTGGCGGTCGGTACGGCGATAAATCCGCCCTTTATACCGGCAAGCGTCGTAAACCAGGTTTCCGGGACGATCGGGATCATCATGTAGAGGTTATTGCACTTTTCAATGCCGCGCTTCCGCATGAAATTTAAAAGTTTATTTGCATTGCCGGCTACCTCCCCATAGGAAAAGGTGTTTTCTTCACCGGTTTCCATATCGGCCCAGATTAATGCCGTTTTATCCCTGTTTTCCTTTACATGCAGGCCTTCAAAAACCTCATCCGCCCAGTTGAATTGGGCGCCGAAATCGTGCTGCCGCAAGTTCCGGAAAAACGCTTCGGCTTTCAATTCCCTTTCACCAAGGTTTTCCGTCATGTTTACTGCCATGGCCTGTTTGAACAATTCTACAGTCTTCATCCACATACCTCCTGAAATACGGGTTACAGTTCGCGCAAGCCGGCCGAAACCTTCGCACCTCTTGCAACTTTTTCGCGTCCTGCTTAAATTTGGACGTTTGTCTTTGCGATACCTGCCTTAATATGCGTTCACAGAACACTCTAATGAACACTGATAACACGAAGAAACGAATGTTGCAAATTTGAAATTTACGACGAACCCGTTATGGTTTTTAACAGGTACATTCGGATTTTCCGTTATTTTACATTTACGAAAGGAATGAATTATGGCGAGTTTTGTTCAACGGATGATGGGTGCGGCCAAGCTCGATATCCGGACCTATGAGGAGGTAGAGGCAGACACCGGTTCCATGGGCCAGGCAATTGGCGTGGTGCTGCTTTCCAGCCTGGCGGCCGGCATTGGGAGCGTATCGAACATCGGGCTTGCCGGCATTGGGGTCGGCCTTTTAGCCGCGCTTGTCGGATGGTTTATCTGGGCGTTTATCACATACCTGATCGGAACCAAACTGCTTCCGGAACCCCAGACCCGGACGGACATGGGAGAGATGCTTCGCACCATCGGCTTTTCCAGTTCTCCCGGCATTATCCGGGTGCTCGGCATCATTCCCGGCCTGCAGGGGATCGTATACTTTATCGCTGCCGTCTGGATGCTGGCGGCAATGGTCATCGCGGTCCGGCAGGCCCTCGACTATACCAGCACCCTGCGGGCGGTAGGCGTCTGCCTTATCGGCTGGGTCATTCAGGTCCTGATCATTGCCCTGGTCTATTCGGTCTTCGGCGGCCCTCCCGGCGCTCCTCCCGGAGGACCGGCATAAAATCCCGTCCGGTCAATCGATCATCTTTGAAAATGCGTTTTTCGAACCGGGGCAGATCGATTATCTGCCCCGGCATCAAATTTTTAAATCTGGTTACCCGGTTCGCTCCAGTGATGGGCAATCCTAAACTTTTTGGTGCCAAGGAGATCGAATATCCTCTCGCAGAGGGCGTTGGGAGCGCAGAGGAACTCTCCGCGTCCTCAGCGGCTCTGCGAGAGAAATCATTAACTGGAGTTTTCCGGATAACCAGATTTTCAAATTCCATTCGCTTACCCCTGTCTCGACAGCTTCCAACCAGATTCTCCGTCTTGCAGGTCCTTGCCTGAATTCAGCTCTTGAAATAGATGAAGAAGGAGGTTAAGAAATTGTGGATAACGCGAATACCGTTTTGATATTGGAATGCCAAATTGCCCGGATACTAACGGATGATCCCCTTCGAATCACTCACCACATTTTTTATTGCCTCGCTCCTGCTTGCTCTGGCACCGGGGCCGGATAATATTTTCGTCCTGACGCAATCGGCTCTGCACGGAAAACTCTCGGGCCTGTTCGTAACCCTCGGGCTGTGTACAGGCCTGATCGTCCACACTACGGCGGTTGCGCTTGGCGTGGCCGTTATCTTCCAGACATCGGCCCTTGCCTTTACACTGCTGAAAACTGTCGGGGCATGCTACCTGGTGTATCTCGCCTGGCAGGCATTCCGGGCCTCGGCAACGAAACCGTCCCTCGAAAAAAATCCGGCCGGGATCACCCCCGGCAGACTGTACCTGCGTGGCATCGTAATGAACGTCACAAATCCCAAGGTGTCCATCTTCTTTTTGGCCTTTCTTCCCCAGTTCGCAGATCCGGCCCGCGGCCCGCTTGCCGTGCAGATCGTCACACTGGGCGGCTTTTTTATCCTGGCCACCGTTCTGGTTTTCGGAACGGTCGCCCTGATGGCGGGAACCATAGGCGAATGGCTGAATCGATCCGAAAAAGCGCAGCTTGTGATGAATCGCATCGCCGGAATCGTCTTTATCGCTCTGGCACTGAAAATCGCAACAATCCGTCAGTAATCTCATACGATGCCGTGGAAAAAGGTATCCTGTACCCCTATGACCCGCGCCAGAATTGACAACAGCTCCTGCCGGACACGGCATTCCGTCATTTCACGGAGAATGCTGAATTTTCTTTGCCTGGTCTCATTTTTGATCGGGATCATCTGGATATTCCTGCCGCAAGGCGACTCGCCGGGCTCCCGTTCCATTTCAGAATTCTGGAATATCGGCCATATCATACTTTTTTTTCTGGCCTGCCACCTTCTCTATGCCTTCCGGCCGCAATTTGCCCAAAGGTCTCTTTTCCAGCAGGCAGCAACCGTCATCGGCGCAACCCTCCTGGTCGGCGGCGGCATAGAACTCCTGCAGATCCTCATCCCCAGCAGGACGTCTTCATTTTCCGACCTGTTAGCCAACTTTTCCGGCACCCTTGCTTATCTTTCATTCCGGCACCGGGAAAAAACGGGAAAATACCTCCTGCTTCATCTGGCCGCACTCAGCCTGATCGGATTTCTTATCTGGCCGCCGACTCGTTCCTTTATAGACGAAAACACAGCCCGACGGCAGTTTCCGCTTCTGGCTGGATTTGAAACATTCTTTGAAACCGACCGGTTCGAAGGCAAGGCAAGCAGGTTTTACATCTCGCGGGAGAAGGCGTTTCAGGGGAAATTCAGTCTCAGGCTGGACCTTACCACCCAGCAGCATTCCGGCATCTGGCTGCGGTTTATGCCGCAGAACTGGCGGGAGTTTTCATACCTTGGTTTTACAGTGTACAATCCGCAACAGAAGCAGATTCCGTTGCACGTCATAGTCAATGACGAACACAACTGGAGCGACCGCTACGACGGGATATTCCCGCTGGAAACCGGCTGGAACGTGGTGGAAATTCCGTTGCCGGAGATGCAGAACGCGCCGCATGCCCGGCAACTGGACCTGACCCGAATCCGCCGGCTCGGCATCTATGTCGTCGAGTCCCCAGAGCCTTTGAGGTTATACCTGGACGATATTCGGCTTAAATGATGCGTGAAACTGATTTTCCGGAAATTTAGTTTTCAGCCACGGGCGCGCTGTCTTTTGCCCGTATTCCTGCATGATAGACCCTGACGCATTCCTGGTTATCGACTTTTCCGCTGCTGCCCCTGGGAAGGGTTTTCAAGAAGAGAAATTCACCGGGAATCTGGTGATTGGATAGAAATTTGTGGCAATGACTCTGCAACTCGGCTTCTCTTATATCGTTTTTCGGGACACAAAGAGCGACGAGCCGATATCCCTTCAGCTGATCCGCCACCCCGATAACCGCTGTTTCCACCAACTGCTGTGTCTGCATCAGGCATTCTTCTATTTCCTGGGGATTGACCTTATGACCGCTGATTTTAAGCACATTGTCCTTACGTCCGGTGATATACAAATAACCGTCAGCATCTTCGTATGCGATATCTCCGGTGTGGTAGTATCCATCCGTGTCAATGGCCTTTCGGGTAGATTCGATATCGTTCCAGTACCCCTGCATAATGTTGGGTCCCCTGGCCAGAAGTTCGCCGGATAAGCCATTTTCGACCGTGCTGCCTGCCTCATTTACGATCTTCAACTCCACCCCGGGGATTGCCTTGCCAATGGACCCCATCTTGCGCTCGAACTGCTCCGGCTCCAGATAGCTCAAGCGGGCCGATGCTTCGGTGGCCCCGTACATGATCACGATTCGGGTATGATCCGGCAGGCAATGCCGAAGATCCTTTTTTAACTGGGCGGCCATGTGTCCGCCTGCCTGGCTGCAGTATCGGAGCGACTGCAATTCGTCCCGGTGTCTTGCCAGCGGGGACCTGTGCAGAAGGTGTGCGTAGGTGGAGGGAACACCTGAAAATCCGGTGACCTTTTCTTCGACCATCTGTTTGATTACCGTTGCCGGGTAAGAAAATGTATTGTTGATGACCACGGTTCCGCCAACGGCGAAATGGGTGTTCAGCAGGGATTTGCCCATAACGTAGAAAAACGGCAGGACGACCATTTGTATATCATCCTGAGTAAGTGACAGATATCGGCAGATCGACAACGTATTGGAAACAATATTGCCGTGGCTGAGCACCACGCCTTTGGGCTTGCCGCTGGAGCCGGATGTATAAATGATGCCGGCCGGGTCATTCGGATTGGGCTTGGGATTGGGATTGCCGATCGGGGTTTCCTGTTCCGATATGCAGTCTTCAAAGGTGAAAAAACGGACAGGTGCCGTATGCCATCTCTTTTTTGGAGTTTTGATGATCAGCAATTTCAGATATTTCGGATCGAGCGAAACAGCATTGAGCAGGCGTTCGGATTTGAACCCGGCGATTATGGCTGCCGGCTCGAGATCTTCGAGCAGGTTCTGCAGACCTTCCGGCTTCAATCCGGGGTTCAGCGGCGCCACAACGCAGCCGGCTTTTAATATGCCGTAGTAGGCAACGACATAATCGATGCTGTTTTCCATGAGCAGGGCAACCCGGTCGCTTTTACGGATTCCGATTTCCTGCAGGCGACAGGCGAGGTTGTCGGCATGACTGTTTATCTGGCGGTATGTCGCGCGTTCGGAATTACAAACGACGGCAATTTTATCGGGATATCGAATTGCAGAGTTTTCCAGAAAGTCGTAGATCATTGGACGAATTCGACCGTTTGCTTGTTGGGTGAAGAGGATAAACGGGTTAGGAAACTATATGTTTTGTTAGATTAGAAAAGATAATGTTACCGTATTGATCTGTCAAAAAATCTGATGATCGAATCTCGAGTTGTTCAGATGCCTCCCTTGAGGTAAAGCTGCCGTTCGGCCTCGGGAAATTTCTCGATTGCATACCGGAGCATGATGCGGGGCATTTCTCGGTAATGCGCTTTTAAAAAGGATGTCTCCGATTCCAGGTCCCGTTTTCCCACCTCCCGCAGCATCCACCCGACCGCTTTGTGAATAAGGTCTTCTCCATCGGAGAGGAGCGATTTCGCCACATTTAGCGTATCTGTAAACCAACCCCGTTTTACGAAATGAAATGTCGCCAATATCGCGATTCTCCGCTCCCAGAGATTCTGCGACAGGGCTAACTCATAAAGGGGAGTCCGTTTTTTGTCCCAGAGAAATGCGCCGACAATATGCTCTGCTGAAGAATCGACCAGGTCCCAGTTGTTGATGAATCGGGTGTTCTTCAGATAAAACCTGTAGATTTCATCTCTTGATGCGACATCCCCTCCGGAAAAGAGACGGATCAGAATGAATAAGGAGAGGAGCCTGTCCTCGTGGAACGGCGATTCCAACAATTTACCGGTCTCCGGCAAGGTCAGGTGATCGTATGTTTTGGAAAGCGTTCTGAGCATTGGAACACGGATGCCCCGGAAAAGGTCCCCTTCCCCATACTCTCCGGGACCGGTCTTGAAAAACCGCCGCAGTATCACCGCAGTTGCCGGATCACCCAGCGCGTCCAGCTGTTTTTGAATTTCAGCTACAATCATTATTTTAGTGCTCTCGTAAAATCAGACCCGTTAGCGGGAAAAACTCCAGGAAACACCTGAAATCATGCCATGCCGCTGCAACCTTCATTCTCCCCCCTCCCGGGCCTCTTCAAAGGTTTCCCATCCCTGCCACACAATTACGGGTGTCATGGCGAGCGCGCCAACTGCATCGGCCCACCACCATCCGAATGCGAAATAAAGACCTACCCCGAGCAGCAGGGAAAATGATAAATAGGCACAAACCCACGTCTCTACGGCATCCGCCTGCAAGGCCTTACTGTTGAGTTTACGGCCTGTCTGCTGTTTAGCATAGGCAAGTGCGGGCATGACGATCAGGGAAAGAACGGACAGGAGAAGCCCGACGGTGGAACGGTCCGGCGCCTCCTGAACCGTAAGAGCCTTTATGCTATCGAAGACAACATAGGCGGCAAGCAGAAAAAACGTCGCGGCTACAAGGTAAAGCGCACTGCGCTCCGCGGCCCCTTCTTCCGCGACCGCGGCATGCGGGCCGGCTTTGTGAAACCGCCACAACAGCGCGAGAGCCGATGTCACCTCGATCACGCTGTCGACACCGAAAGCGATCAGGGCGGTGCTCCCCGCGACAATCCCGGCACTTATGGCCACGACAGCCTCCACCACGTTCCACCCCACGGTAAAATACTCGAGGTACAAACCGCGCCGGTGAAGACGCTGCCGAAGGCTTCTGTCGGATAGATCTGTCATCTACCGATGCGATCCTTTCAGGATTCCGGGAAGGTGGGGTTTAATCTTATGATAAACCAGAACCCCCCTGTGTCCCCTACTTCATTTGACTGTAACCACGGGGCAGTGGGCATTCAGGATAATGTACTGTGCGGTTGAGCCGAAAATCAGCTTGCCTGTTTTCGACCGCTTCCGGATGCCGATCACGATTTCATCCACATTCTCTTCTTTGGCGTGATTCACCAGATCTTCACTTGGCGTAAATCCGCGCACAAGCAGACGGGTTTCACATTCGATCCCCTCTTTTTCGACTTTTTGCGCCGCCTCCTGAAGCGCTTCCTGCATTTTGTCGATTTCTTTCAATTCCGCCGTAGTTCCCTTTTCCATTGAGCCGACCAGGAATATGTTGCCGTGAAAGCTCTTGGCGTGCTGAATTGCAAGTTCCAGCGCTTGAAGGGAAGACCGGGAGCCGGTATAACAAACCATGATTTTCATGCCTGCATTTCCTTTGCTTTCGGATTGTCGGTGCGTACAAGGGCCATAAGATCACAGGAATTGCTGACGCAGGAAGCGCATCGTTTGCGTCTTCCCGCATGGATATAATGGATAGGATTGATGATTTCGTAAAGCAATTTATTTAGTTTGCTTTCTGCAAAACATCACTAAAACGCTTACTTGAGCGAATTGGATAACAAAAAATCTTATTTTCGCAATTCATGCAGCCGTCTATTTTCTTTCCCACTTGATCCTTTAAATTAACTGCATTATGTTCCGATTAATTAGCCTATACGTTCCTTGTTTCAGTCACCTGTCAACTCAGGCCATGCTTCGGCTTTTTCAATGGCAGAACATATTGGTCATTGCGTTGGGTGTACCATCTTGTGAACTCGTCAGCGGGCAAAGGCGGGGAGATTAAATAACCTTGTGCAATATCGCACCCGATATTTGACAGAAATTCGTATGCCACTTCAGTCTCCACCCCTTCTGCAATTGCTTTGATTCCCATTTTATGCGCCAGCATTACAGCTGCTTCAAGAATGTAGACCGCTCCTTTATCCGCAGGCAATCTCCTGACAAAGGTTTGATCGATCTTGATAAGAGAGATGGGTAACTCGTGCAAATATTGCAATGATGAATAGCCGGTTCCAAAATCATCGATCGAAATTATGACTTTGAGCTGGGCCAATCGTACAAGCTCGGCGATCGTGCGTTTCATATCCATCATCAAGGCGCCTTCGGTCACTTCCAGTTCCAACGATTCGCCCTCGAGCCCATAGTGGTCAAGAAACTTCAGAACCTGGTCGGTAAAACCCGGCTGCAACAGGTTGCGGGTCGAAATGTTGACCGCTACCGGTACATGGATGCCGAGCTGTCGCCATCTTACAATTTGTGCCATTGCCTGATCCAAAGCGAACTCGGTAATCAGCTGGATCATTGTGCTCTGCTCCGCGCGAGGAATAAATATCCCGGGAGGAATATTCCCCCGTTTTGGGTGTTTCCACCGCATCAGGGCTTCAACCCCGTGCACCTGTCCCGTTGGTATGAAGATTTTTGGCTGGTAGTGCATCGATATCTGCTGTTCTTTTATGGCGTCCTTCAATTCCCCGAGTATTGTCAGGTTTTCCTCGGTAACATTCAGTATTTCAGGACTGTAAGCCACACTGTCTTGTACTGTAGCTTGGGCTACAGCCAAAGCCGCTTCCGCTTTCTGCAGATGGATTTCAGGAGTATTAGCAGCCGAGCTGAACGCGACGGTACCCATCCGTATATCGATATGGATCGGGATGCCGTTGAATCGGATCGGTTCGCGGGCGGCTTCCACCAGTTCTCCAAGAATAGCCCGGGTTTCCCGATCTCCCTTGTCGATCAAAACACTGATCTGGGCCGTGGCTGTGTGAAAGATAAGCTTGTCAACGTGGATGTTGTCGTAATGGATGCTGTCAAAACGGTCCGCGAGTTGACGGATGGCGTCTTCTATGACAGTGAAACCGAAAGCGGATTTCAGCTCCATCATATTTTCAAAGGAAATTACGACAAGGAGCCAGGAATCCGATGTGTTTTTCTCCGAACCAAGTTCCGACAACCGGTCAAACAATGCATTCCGATTCGGCAGCCGAGTTGAGATATCGTGCTGTGAAAGCCATGCGAGATTTTTTATGTAAGACCGGACACTATCACTTGCCACACCGCTGAGAAATCCGATCAGGAGAAAGAAACCGGTGCGATACAGCCAGTTGGCCATTTCCTGCATCTCACCTGTGACCACATCGATCGGCATGAACGGGCCCAATGCAATCCCGCCGATTAATCCGATAAGCACACCCCCTTTGATTCCGAAAACGAATGCTGACAAAAGGATTGGAATGTACATTGAATGTGAATAAACGAATTTAATTCCGCCGGTCATGTAAACCAGAATGTAGACACCGGCTATAAGGGAGGCAAGCAAGAGGGACATGGCCGTTTGCATGGCACCTCGGTGCCGGTCAAGCAGATCAAGCAGTCGTTCTGTTTGCATTTACGACTCCATTGGAACGCATTCTCACTGGCGCAGGCGTGGCAGTCTCCGGTTGGGCGGCAAGAAGTCCGATTGGATTGTAGTCAAGAGAATAGTTCAAGATTCGTGGGAAGTAGCATAATAGCATGTTGTGAAATCGATTTACTCGTAAAGAATATGTGCAGCACATTACATCTAAACCGGCAAGCTGTCAAGGTTTAGCATGCGGCACATCAATGAGGACCAAGGGTCGTGAGGACCAAGGGTCGCATCTCACATTTTCTGTGGCCTGATATTCGGTTCCGCGCGCAGCGGCTTTATGCCTTTGCCGTGCATCCGTGAGTTCAGGCATTCATGCTTTCCCCAGGGCTTTGAACGCATAACCAGTAACGCTTGCGTGCCGCAAAAAGCCAGGCCATCCACTTCCGCCTGTCCCCCGCAAATTTCAGGAAGAATTCTTTCTTATGGTCGTGGTGCAGTTCCTGAAGGCTCTTCGCGAATTAATGCAGCCGCTATTTTCTTTCCCACTTGATCTGAAATTCAATTTCTTCTTCCCCATCAGACCGTTCATGCTCGATGGTGAATTCCGCCCGGACTGGCACATAAATGCGCTCGCCGGCAATCTGTATCTCGAATCGATCCCCGTTTTCGATAGCGTCTGCCAAACGCCGCAGCTTTGCCACGAAATCGGCCTTCGGATACCCCTTTTCGATGTCTCGTTCCCTGGATTCCATAGATCCTCTCCTTGTTTTTTTTATTTATCATTTCTACATGGTCCCGGACCCAAAGAAAAGAATTAAAGAAAAAACCATATCGGTCGATAACGATAACTTAAATTATTAAGGATCTAAATTTTCTGAACCGGCGCGGGCGGCCTCATGGTTCCGTCCGCGCCGGAGCTTTCTTCAAAGCCGATATCACTTCCGGCACCACCTTAACCCAACCTTGCGGAAATTCCTGCGCCCATGACGTCTGCCGATATAAATCGACTGTACGATTCATCACCCGGGGGGTTGCCGGCAGGTAGATCGAAAGCCCTTGGCCGGCGGTATACTGTCGAAAGCTTGCCACCATCATCTGATTCATGAGCTTGACCAGTTGAGGTGCCTCAAGCGCACCGATGAGTTGCACCAGGTCGACCATTGCCTCACGGGTCGGCGTACCAGAGGGAATGCGCACGGCGTTTTTAGCGGCATCCAGCAGTTGTGGCCGGTTGCCGGGAAGGACACAGAATTCCTGCCAGAGATGCGCAAACGGTTTTATACGTGCCGTGTCAAATTCCAAAGGGTTTCGATATCGGCCATCAGGCAGCTGTCCAGAGACAGGACATCAAACGGCTGCCGGGATGCCGCTGCTGCAATGGCGCTGCTTTTCAACGTCTGGAAATATTCCGCCGGATAGTGACCGGCGCCGCCATCGGGAGGCAAAGGGTCCTTTTCATACCAGCCGTTTCCGTGCCCGGTTATGAAAAGCCCGTAGTGTCGGGCCGGAAAATGATCACGGACAAACGAGAAGAACTGCCGCATCGTCTTTTCAGACGTGGCCTGCAGGTTGACGGTCCGGGCGCCGCCCAGCGGCAGCAGGTAATCGGCTTTTTGTTCGAGGATTTCGAGCAGGCTCTTTTTTTGCGCGCTGCTTGATGGTTTAATGACATACCGTGAACCACTGCGCTGGTAGGCGTCCTGTACGCGCCGACGCTCGGCGGGATCGGAAAGACGATCCAGGATAAGATGATGGAAACGTCCGATTTCGATCGATTCGGGCAAGGTGGTGCTGAGGGGTCGGCGGATGGTCTCGGCAAACGGTGCGCGCACCCGGAAGACCCGTGTGCCTTTCCAGGAGGTCAGGGGTGTTTCGCGTTTTAAGCTCTCGTCACGATCGAAAAAAACCACGACATGGACATCGGACAGTGCGGCAGCGCCCCGGATAATTTCCCTGAAGTTATCGGCCTGGGCACGCTCCAGGGAGTTTTCGCCCGCCAGATAGAAGGCCAGGGTCCAGCGCGCAGGCGCGGCACCCGGGCCCGGCAGATCGGATTGGGTAAGCGCTGTTCCGGCGAATACCAGCGTGCTGCAAAGCAGCAGCAGGTTCCAGGCAAAGCGGATAGAAGAGTTGCAGGTCATATATTGGGGTAAATTTGGGTCGGGCCCTGGCATCATGCCGCAACTATTTGCCGAACGAATTTAATGATATTGCCACTGAAGAAAACTCACGCAGCAGTTGCTTATCAACAGTCACTAAAGGGATTTTCAGGTCATTTGCCGTAGCGATAAATTCACAATCATAAGCAGAACAATTGCTTATTGAGGTAAGTCTTAAAACTTCATATGATGGGACTTCATATTCCCGCCCCTTCATTAATTTATGGGCGCTATTCATTATCTGCTGAGCTTGTTCCAACTTTATAATATTTTTTCGTATATAAAAAGCAAGGACATTGCGGAATTCGCTGCGCCATAAAATCGGTGCCGCCCACTCATTGTCCTTTTGTAGGGCTCGTTCCGCTATAACCGATTGCTCGCTCGACAGGAAGAGATAGCCAATAACATTTGTATCAACTACAATCATAGCCGATCTTCTGCTTTTGCCTGGTTAAATTCCTCAGCACTGATCGGATATCCGGCTGTCAATCGGCGGAGCTGGCGAGCATTCTCAAGTTCCTCGTCGAGAGTGATTCGGCGGCTTATAACAGTATTTTCAATGCACATGATAATCTCGCTATTGATGGAACGCCGATTTATTTCTGCGACCGACTTAAGCCGCTCGTAAAGCTCATCAGGTATATTCTTTACCGTAACAGTTGCCATATGAACACCTCCAAAATGATTTCAATATGAAACCATTATGAAACCGAACAGGAGTTTTGTCAAGCGCAAAACTTCTTATGCCAGCCAACGAAAAGGCTTGGCTGTCCCTGTCCTCACAAGCGATTTGCCGGGCTGAATTTACACATCAATTTCGCCCCGAAAATAGGTTACGGCCTTCCCCCCGATCTTATCACGGGTTTCCATGTCCTGGCAGAACAGTTCGCCGCCGCGCGCAGAAAGCTGCAATGCATCCAGGTCTTTCTTGTTCAGACGTTTTGCCCAGTAGGGGATCAGCGTTGAGTGTGCTGATCCTGTTACAGGGTCTTCGTTTACACCGGCCCCTGGCGCAAAGAAACGCGACACAAAGTCAACCGTTTTCCCCGGTGCCGTGACAATTACACCAAGGCAATCCCACTCTCGAATTTGCTCAAAATCAGGCTCCATCGATCTGATGTCATCCTCATCCCGGAATACAACCAGATAATCTCGTGACCGCCACACTTCCAATGGCGCCTTTCCAAGGACCTGTGCCAGATTTGCCGGAGGTTCGCAAGGTTCCGGCGGCCTGGACGGAAAATCCAGAATGAGCCTGTCATTCTTTCTTTCAACGCTGACGAGGCCACTTTTGGTCTCAAAGCTAACCTGATTCGTTTCGTGGCGGGTTTCGGTAAAAAGGATGTGTGCCGGAGCAACCGTTGCATGACCGCACAGGTCCATTTCCATCGACGGGGTGAACCACCTCAGACCGTAGCAGCCCTTGCTGTGTGAGACAATGAAGGCCGTTTCTGAAAGATTGTTTTCGAAAGCGATATTCTGCAGCACTTCATCAGCGAGCCAATCCGCAGGCAGGAGACACACTCCTGCCGGATTGCCCCTGAACAACTGATTGGTAAATACATCAACTTGGTAATAGGGAATCATCATCGAGCCCTTTCATTAGTTCTGGATGCTTAGCTTGGCCCGACCCCGTTTGAACCCCGTTTGACGGTGAACGGATTCACCCGGTGAAGCTTTGGACTTGCGCTTTGGACTTGCCAAGCTTACTAAATGTAAAAATATAAAGGGCGTCCCTCAATCAAGCCCTCTGATTGGAAAGGGTTTCCTGCCATTGACAGCCAATTGCCAATCAGCAAGAAGATCCTCTTGATGTATTTCGATCCATGCGACGACCAGCTTGTGTTTTATTTGCTGGAAGCTCTCCCGCCAGCACATTGCCATCAGCCAACGGTTGAGTTGTGGGGCGCGGCCTGGGTGCCGGCAAAAGGAATGAGATACCCCGCGTCCCCACGAACGAAGGGTTATGTCTTTAATGATACTTTTCTTTTGGAAAGAATTGTCGATTACCAAATCTTATGCTTATTTTCTTTAATAAAATTGGCATGAATACAATCTGGGCATGATTTTCCTTGCCATTGGCAGTATTCTCTCTTTGTTTTATACCATCGTCCCTCGTACTGTATTGTTCGTTCCCCTACAATGTTACCAAATTCATCAAACCATGCTTCGCGATAATTATTGTTTTTAAGGGCAAAAGTGAGTTGATATGCAATTTGGCCGTTTATGTAGAAATAATAGAACTCATGATTCTGATTTTCATCATACATCCCTTTGGCATATATTGAACCGTCTGGTCTCCAACCGAAATTTGGGCCATAGTCACAATCTTCTCTTTTAAATTTGTGGCCGGGTATGAAGGTAGGTTGATAATAGGCATAGTAATGGAAATTAGTGTCTATCTCTTTTAAATCAGATCCAGATACCACAATTTGTTCATTATCAATATTTTTTCCATGACATTCAATCTGATATTCGAAACGTCCTTTGTTAATAGTTTTTGGCCATAATGTGATGTTTTCCCATATTGGATCATTAAGAGGTGGAAATTCTTCAGGGTTGGTAATCCCTGGCTTCAAATTTGGTATCGATGAAGTTGCACAGCCTGAAACGATTAAAAACTTCTATTATAAATATAAGATTTCTCATAATTCAGACATAACGATCAAAGTCACTGGTGCTGATGGAGTGCAGCGGAATCAGCATCCAGTGCAGCGCCTTGTTCGCATTTTTTATATAGGGTTTCCGGTGCAATATCGGCACCATTGGGCCAAACAATAGTTCCACCATCAATATATGCTTGCTTAAAAAATTCGATATCTTTCAATGGTGAAAAAATTGGACCTTTGTTAAGATATTGTGAAAAATTGATATTTCCAGATAGCTCGTTATCAAAAGTTATCCTAAATATATAATTCCCTACATATTGAATTGATTTTACTTCATTCATGTTCCACATAATGTAAACTCCTTAATCCAACGGGGGGATTTTTCGAATTTGCCTGAAATTTCTTGCATCGTCCCACGCCTTTTCAAGTTTTTGAATATTCAGATCAATCCATTCCCGAACGAGCTTCGTTGCTGTTCGTGAATTTAAATTCCCACCTATTACATTACCCTGAAAATCAAAAACGGCTTTTTCCCCCTGATATTCTGCGTGGAGATGCGGAGGATTATGTTCATCATAAAACATCCTGATTATTATTCCAAAAAAACGACATATTTCTGGCATTCAAGTTTCCTTTATTTTTTATATTATCAGGAAATAAAATGCAACGATATGCGAACGCCAAAGCTCAGTGGCAGGCGATAGCCTGTCCGCTGCAGCGCCTTGTTCGGCTGATCACGTGGGCCAAAGAATAAATATGTATGCCCCATAAAGCAAAAGGAGCACGCCACCCTCGATTCGGTGCAGAAGCCGTCCCGTATAGAGTAAGGGGATAAGGATTAATGTGAAGATAATCATCGTAGCGTAATCTAACATCGATATGCCGGGTGCACTTATCGGCGAGATGATCGACGCCAATCCCAATATTCCGAGGATGTTGAAGACGTTTGACCCGACGACATTACCTATAGCGATATCAGGTTGCTTGCGGACAGCGGCAACCAGAGAGGTTGCCAGTTCTGGCATGCTGGTGCCTGCCGCCACGATAGTCAGCCCGATCACGGCTTCGCTTATTCCGAAATCCGTGGCAAGGTTGACAGAGTGCTCCACCAGTAAACGTGACCCAATCACCAGCACAACAAGACCGCCCAAAATGAACGCAAGGTCCGCTGCCCAATGACGCGAAGGTACAGGTGCTGAAGGATCTCCAGAGGCGGCGATTGTCGCTGCCCCCTCTTTGCGTGCCAGCACCACATTCATCCAAGTGTAAGCGACGATTCCGAAGAATAGTAGTCCACCCTCGACATGTCCGAGGGACTGATCCAAGAGGAGAAATACCAGCAGAAGGGCCACCCCCAGAGCAATGGGCGCGTCCACTTTAATGATTTGTCGATGAACAGGAATAGGGCAAACCAAGGCCGTTATCCCGAGAATAAAAGCTATATTGAAGATATTGGAGCCCACCACGTTGCCGACCGCGATATCGCCTTGCTGCGAAAGGCCAGCTTTGACGCTTACGACCAATTCCGGCGAACTAGTGCCAAACGCTACAATCGTCAAGCCCACAACAAGGGGGCTGAGCCCGGCGCGCAATGCAAGTGCTGCGCTTCCTCTGACAAGGCCCTCGGCACCAGCGAAGAGTAGAACGAGTGCGAGGGCAATGAATGCAAGGTCAACGATCATCATATCACCTGTCTGCCGAACATTAAAATTATGTTGCAGGAAACATTTGACGGATGCGACATTTTTCCAATATTTATAAATCACTTATATCATATGATCTTCTGTCAAGCATTGAAAAAGCGACTATTTGATCCTTCGCTATAACCAGGTTAAAAACACTTTTACGATATGAATAACGCAGTCCTTGAGAAGTAAGTATGGTGTCCCCAAAATTCGATCGAAACCGACCCGGAAATTCCGGGTCACGGTCTTCAGTTTTTCCGGCTATGGTTCTCCATCCCGTAGATGGCCTTTAACAGCTCGGCGGAAGAAGCGGTTTTGGTGATAAACGTTTCCGCCCCCGCCTGATGCATTCGCCGGGAGATATGGTCTTCCTCGAACATCGACAATCCGATGACCCGCATACAGGGGAATTCGGCCTTGATCCGGCGGGTGGCCTCGATACCATCCATTTCCGGCATGGAGACGTCCATGACGACCACATCCGGGTTGAGGTGTCGGGCCAGTTCGATGGCCTGTTTTCCGTTGGCCGCTTCACCCACCACCTGGATTTCCGGCTGGCCGGCAATCAACTGGATCAGCCCCTGGCGCATCACCATGTGGTCGTCGGCGAACAGCACCCGAATGCCGGCAGCGGCAGCGGATTCATTCAGGTTGTCCGGAGCCGATGATTGGCGGTTGATCATCGGTTCCGTTCCTTTCGGACTTTCCGAATCGGCGATGGCAAACGGCACGGTAATGACAAAGCGGCTGCCCTTTCCAGGGGCGCTTTCGATCGACAGGCTCCCCCCGATTGAACGGGTACGCTCCCGCAGGCTGACAAGTCCCAGACCGGCTTTCACATGGGAGGACTCCAGCAGGTCGGGATCAAATCCCTTACCCTGGTCGCTGACCGTGATAACGCATTTGCCGTCCGCGTAGGAAAGGGCAACGCGGGCGCATATTACCCCGGCATGTTTTACGATATTAAACAGCAGCTCCTGCACGGCCCGGAACAGGAGCTGCTTCAATGGCGCATTGACAGGCTGGATTACGGCCTCTGCTTCGAGCGCCACCTGGAGCCCGAACTGCGCGGCCATCTGCCGGGCCAGCCAGTCCAGGGCGGCGAAAAGATCGGCCTGGTAGAGC
>JAGXHH010000126.1 GCA_024636355.1 Desulfobacteraceae bacterium
AGACAGGACGTGCGCCTTTTCCAGGATGTCGAAGGCCAGACAATAGGAATCGGCCATCAGGTGCCGGGCGTTGACGAACACGTAGAAGGCCCCGGTCGGCTCGACCGGAATCGCAAACCCCATGGCCTTGAGGCGTCCGATCATGTACCGGCGGCGCTCATCATAGATCCGGACCATCCGGTCCACATCGTTGCCGGCATCCTCTATGGCGGCAACCCCGGCTTTCTGCACCATGGCGTTTGCCGATATGAAAAAATTCTGCTGGATTTTCTGCATCGGCCGGATAAAGGCCTCCGGTGCGATCACATAGCCGAGCCGCATGCCGGTCATGGCGTGGAGTTTGGAAAAGCCGTTGAAGACAAACGCGTGATCCGTAAATTCCAGGATCGAATGCGCCCGTCCCTCGTAAACCAGCCCGTGGTAGATCTCATCGGAAATGATGTATGGCGACATTTCGGCAATTTTTTTCATGCGGGCTTCGGACAGGAGCGTGCCGGTCGGGTTCGACGGCGAATTGATGAGAATCCCCCGGGTTCGATCCGTGATCTTCTCCCGGATCGCCTGCGTCCGGTACTGGAATCCATCGGCTTCATCCACGGCCACGCGGACCGGAACGGCATCCAGGTACGATATGAAATTCGGATAGCACGCATAATGGGGATCGGATAATATCACCTCGTCGCCGCGTTCGAGCAGCGAGGAGAATGCCAGCAGCATGGCCGGCGACGTCCCGGCCGTCACGATCACCCGGCCCGGATCGACTGTTACCCCATAGGTGCGGTGATAATGGGCGCAGATCGCCTCCCGGAGCTCGATCAAACCCAGGCTGTGGGTGTAATGGGTATAGCCGTCGGCCAGCGCGCGGCAGGCGGCCTCCTTGATACACGCCGGCGTGTCGAAATCCGGCTCCCCGACTTCCAGGTGAACGACATGAATCCCCTGCCGCTCCATCTCCTGTGCCTTTTCAAGAACGTCCATCACAATAAAGGACGTCATCCGATCCGCCCTGTCCGCGACCATTTCCTGCCCCTTCCTTTTTTGTGCTGTTTTGACTTGTTTTCCGTATTCCTCATTACCATACAGGGGCGCCACGTCACAAACACCTTTTCTCTGTTGTTCTTAATAGCAACCCGTTTTCAGTTATTTATTTTAAGAAATTAAATGCAAGCAAAACTACAGGAAACATGTTAGCTTGGAGCTTCCAATGCCAAAGCAAAAACAAGAGCTGCGAGACTCAACCCAAGGAGAATTAATGAAAGACACGAATCTCAGTTTTGAAGAATACAAGACCCTCGTTGAACAAGCACCGATTTTAATATGGCGATCGGATACAACGGCAAAATGCGATTATTTCAATGAAAAATGGCTGGCTTTCACCGGGCGTTCAATGGAGCAGGAGCATGGTGACGGATGGACGGACGGAATTCACTCCGACGACTATGAACAGTGTCTGCAAATTTATACAGAAGCTTTCAAACGGCAAGAAATCTTCGAAATGCAATACCGTCTTCGCAGACACGATAATGTTTATCGATGGCTATTTGATCGTGGCGTGCCTTTTTTCAGTCCCACGGGCAAATTCGCCGGCTACATTGGAAGTTGTATCGACGTAACCGAAAAGGTAGAAGCCCAGCAGGAGTTGCAGAAAGTCCAAATGGCCGAGATGAAGGAATTGAGAGGCCTTTTACCAATCTGCGCATCGTGCAAGAAAATCCGCGATGACCAAGGATATTGGAATCAGATAGAAGTCTATATCAAAAAACACTCGGAAGTGGAGTTCAGTCACTCTATCTGCCCCGACTGCATTAGTAAGCTGTATCCTGAAATCTATGCAGAGTCTCGTTTACAAAAATAACAGGGATTAAACTCCCCTCGTTTATACGGGGCTCGGATCAAACAAATCTGATGGTTTTCGTAAAAAATCGTTATTCGCCTTTTGCCGATCATTCCGGCCTCCTCCGGAATGACGAAATTTCGACTCTTTACGAGAGCATCAAATCTAATAAGGTTCATATAGAGAAAAACTCATTTGAATACCAGCCGTGCGTGTCATTCCAGACCCTGTTGCCGTCATTTCATTGCGGTACACTTTCCTGCAATTGCATTTATCGCCGCAATTCTCTTATGTTGTACTTCTGCCGGAACCCACACGGTTTTTGCAGCTTCCCAATTACCAATCAGCGCCGCCGCCCAGATCGACTACTCGCCTTTTTGTATTGTCGATGCGGAAGATAAGCCGGATGGATTCTCAGTGGAATTGCTGCAGGCTGCACTTGCCGCCATGGGGCATGACGTCACTTTTCGTACCGGCACATGGGCAACTATTCGCAGCTGGCTGGTACACGGAGAGATCCAGGTGTTGCCTCTGGTGGGTCGCACGCCGGAAAGAGAAGCGCTCTTTGACTTTACATTTCCTTACATGTCGATTCACGGGGCCATCGTTGTCCGGAACGAGACGACGGACATCCGGCAGCTTGAAGATCTTGAAGGACGAACAGTCGCCGTTATGAACGGCGATAACGCCGAGGAATTTCTCAGGCGGAAAGATCGCGGCATCCAAATCGAGGCGACAGCCACTTTTAATGAAGCGTTTCGCGGGCTTTCCCGGGGACGGGTTGATGCGGTGGTCGTTCAGCGACTGGTAGGCCTGCGATTGATCCAGGAAGGCGGCTTTACCGATCTGCGGGTCATTGACCAGCCCATAAAGGCTTTCCGCCAGGACTTCTGCTTTGCGGTTAAAAAGGGCGATTATGAAACACTGGCCATTTTAAACGAAGGACTGGCCCTGATTATCGCAGACGGCAAATACCGGCACCTTCATGCCAAATGGTTCGCCGGCCTCCAATTGCCCGTGAATCGACGTATCGTGATCGGTGGGGACCAGAACTATGCGCCTTTCGAGTTTCTGGATGAAAAAGGGCAACCCGCAGGTTTCAACGTGGACCTTACGAACGCAATCGCCCGGAACGTGGGCCTCGATATTGAAATTCAATTAGGCCCCTGGGAGCAAAAACTCCAGCAGCTTACCCGGGGGGAGATCGATGCTACCCTCCTGCACTATTCCACCCAACGTGATTTGATTTTCGATTTCAGTCCGACTCACATGGTGACCCATTGCGTCGGTATCGCCCGCAAAGGAGAGGGCGAGCCGCCCGCTGATGCCGAAGCGCTTATCGGTAAAAAACTCGTGGTTCAGGAGGGCGACATCCTGCATGATTTTCTCAATGAAAAAGGCCTGACGGAACAGGTATCCACGGTAAACTCCCAGGAACAGGCCCTGCGGGAACTTTCGGAAGGCCGGCACGATTTTGCCCTGGTATCCCGAATGACCGCCCTGAACCTGATCAAGCGACACGGCTGGAAAAACCTCTCAGTCGGCAAGAAACCGCTCCTTTCTCCCGGCTACGGCTATGCCGTATCGCAACACAACAAGGCCCTTCTGGCACAACTGAGTGAAGGACTTGAAATGACGAATAAAACCGGCGAATACCGACAGATATACAATAAATGGTTTGGCGTCTATGAGGATTCATCTCCCGGGCTTAACGCTTTTCTTCGCTATATTGCCATCTACCTTGCACCTTTGGTCCTGCTTCTAATGACGGTTGTCCTGTGGTCGTGGTCGTTGCGCCAACAGGTGGCACGGCAGACTGCCGAACTGAGGGAAAGTGAGAATTTACTGCAAATCGCAGGGACCCTGGCCCATCTCGGCGCCTGGCGTGCAAAATTATCCGAAAACCGGGTCAGATGGTCCGATGAAGTGGCCAGAATTCACAAGGTGGCACCCGGTTTTTCTCCGTCGATCGAGGAAATGATTCGCTTCTATGTTCCGGAATGCCGGGAAAAAATAACGGAAGTCTTCGATGCCTGCGCCGGAAACGGCGCCTCCTATGATGAAGAGATGCAGATCATCACGGCAAAGGGGAACAGGGCATGGGTGCGGATCATCGGAATAGCCGAACGCGATAAATCCGGCAGAATAATCGCTGTAAAAGGCGGACTCCAGGATATCACCGAACCCAAACTGGCCGAAGATAAATTGCGCGAAAGCGAATCCCGTTTTCGATTGATTGCGGAATTGGCGCCGGTCGGAATTGTCATCACCGATCATCCCGAGAAGACCGTCTATGTCAGCCAGAAATTCACTGAAATTTTTGGCTACACGAAGGAAGAAATGCCGTCTGCCGAGCATTGGTGGATGCTTGCATATCCAGAAAAGAAAACAAGAGACCGCGCGCGTCAGGTATGGGAAAAAGAGGTGGCAAAAGCCAGAACGACGCAATCGGAAATAAAACCGCTGGAACATCCCGTAATCTGTAAAGACGGGAGTGTCCGCCACATCGAATTTCGGATGGCCGCCACCGACAAGTTGAATGTCATTGTTTTTACGGACGTATCCGAGGGCAAAAAGGCCGAGAAAGAGCTCAGAAAACGTGAATCTCTTCTTAATAAAATATTTGACGTCCTCCCCATCGGCCTATGGATAACGGACAAAAACGGTAAACTTCTGAGGGGGAATCCCGCCGGAGTGGAGATATGGGGCGCGGAACCTGCGGTATCCATGGAAGATTACGGTATTTTCAAGGCACGACGCCTGCCGTCGGGAGAGGAGATCGCCCCCGAAGATTGGGCCCTGGCGCACACCGTAAGAGACGGTGTTACCATAAAAGACGAACTGCTGGAGATCACCGCCTTTGATGGGAGAAAAAAGACGATCCTCAACTATACCGCCCCGGTATTGGATAACAGTGGCCATATGCTGGGCGCGATTGTCATGAACCGGGATATAACCGAACGCATGCAGGCGGAAGAGGACCGGCAAAAACTTCAGGACCAGCTGAACCAGGCGCAGAAAATGGAATCGGTCGCCCGCCTGGCGGGTGGCGTGGCGCATGATTTCAACAACATGCTCACCATCATCAACGGGTATGCGGAAATGATCACAGAGGTACTGGCGCCTTCCGACCCCATGTATGCCAATGTCCGGGAAATCCACGATGCGGGCAAGCGATCGGCGGTCATCGTGCGCAAGTTGCTGGCATTCGCCCGAAAACAAACCATCTCTCCGGTATTGATGAGCCTGAATGACAACGTATCGAACATGCTCAAAATGCTTCAACGACTTATCGGCGAGAATATCGATCTGCTCTGGAAACCCGGAGAAAATCTCTGGTTGGTGAAAATGGACTTGGCTCAGATCGATCAGATCCTTGCAAATCTTGCGGTGAACGCAAGAGACGCCATTTCCGACGTTGGGAGAATGACGATAGAAACGCAGAATATTTCATTTGACGAAGACTATTGTGCAAATCACACAGGATTCGTGCCGGGGCAATTCGTCAGGCTGGCGGTAAGTGATGATGGCTGCGGCATGAGCAAAGAAGTCCAGGAAAATCTGTTCGAGCCGTTCTTCACGACAAAGGAAGTCGGCAAAGGTACCGGGCTGGGCCTGCCCACGGTCTATGGTATTGTCAAACAGAATAACGGATTTATCAATGTCTACAGCGAACCGGACAAGGGAACGACCTTCAGGATATATTTCCCCCGTGATCTGGGAGATCAGCAGCCCACTGCGGTGAAAGAAGAAGAAATCCTATCGGGTCATGGCGAAACCATCCTGATTCTTGAAGACGAAGTTGAGATCCTGACGGTAACCAAGATCCTGCTCGAAAAACTTGGCTATGTCGCGCTCGCGGCAAGTTCGGCAAACGAGGCGATGGCATTGGCCGATACCTGTGACGGCAAGATCGACCTGCTGATCACTGATGTCATTATGCCAGGAACAAACGGCCGCGATTTTGCCAATCAACTCAACAGCCTTTACCCGGACACCAAAGTCCTTTTCATGTCCGGGTATACTGCCGATGTTATCGCTCATCACCATGTTTTGGAGGAGGAGGGGCTTAATTTTATCGAGAAACCGTTTTCCATGAAGAATCTGGCCGTCAAGGTAAGCGAAATTTTAAAGTAGGAGCGGGTCATGCCCGCGATGGCGGATGCATCTTCGCGGGCATGGCCCGCTCCTACGTGGTCACCCGTTAATCTCAGACTCATTTCACCCAGAATTGCTGCTCCTGGATTCTGGCTCCTGGATTCTGGCTCCTGGATTCTGGATTCTGGATTCTGGCTCCTGGATTCTGGCTTCTGGCTTCCCTAAGCTCCTCCTGCCAGCACAAGAGTCTCATAGGCGATAAGCTCTTTTTTCAGGCCCCGGATTACGGCGTCGGTGCCGATGCTCGGATCGCCGTTGTAGAGCTTGTCGAAATCGGCGGCTTCCCGGATCGACTTCCCCGCGAACAGATCGAGAAAGTCCTGATCCTTAAAGGACGTATCCCGCTCCCGGGCGCGCTGGATATAGATTTCATTGATCACCATATCGGTGTCCAGCCCGAAAACAAACTCGATGGCGCCGAACTCGCCCTTCTGGGACGCGGCAATCACGGTACCGATCACCTGCCCCTTTTCACCGGTCATTTCAAAATATTGGAACTGATCCTGCTGACCGGGGAGCAGTTCATACCCCATTTTCTCCTCGATCATTTTCCGTTTATCCGCCGGAATCCGGACATTGACGGTTTTATAATCCCGCGCCTCCGGAAAAATCCGGGTCATGGTCCGTTCCGGATTTCGCCACACGCACAGGAAAACATCCTGCGCCAGGACGGGTAATGCACTAAAAATCAAAAGAAAACAGACGATAAAGCTGAAATGAAACTTCGTGTTCCGAAGCGCTGTTGGGCGCATACGTATATCCTCCTCTTATAGTAAACCAGGGTGGTTTGCCGGTGAACCCGACAAACCACTCATCTTCATATTCCGAACCGTGCCACCGGACATTTCCTGCCAGATTCAGGTCGAGTCTCGGCAGCAGGGCATAATCGAGGGCCGCAAAACCGGCGGTCATGGCGCGATCATCGACCCTGCCGGCACTCACTTCGATTCTCGCCAGCCACCGGCCCAGGTAAAGGGTGGCATCCACTCCGGCAAGTGCCCGGCTCACGGCCATGTCCCTGTCCTCCGCGTGGGCGGTGACCGACCGGCCCCAGGCCGCCGACAACCCCAGTGTAATTTCCTCGGTATATCCGGGGACGAAGCCGATCCGGGCAATGCCCAGACCGTGACCGTCCGCATCGGGCGTATAGTGGGCGCCGTATCCCTGGGAAAGGGAAACCGCATAATCAAAGGCGCCGGACACCCCGGACACCATGACGCCGCTGTCGACATCCATGCCCAGGAGGGCGTCCTGGGGCATGTCATAGAGCAGCCGGGAGGTGGAAAAGCCGGAAAGCAAGCCCCAGGGGAGGGTATAACGCCCGACGGTCACGTTCCACGCCCCCATCGGTCCCTTGTATTGACCGTATGCCTCATGGAGCATCACCTCGGAAAAATTATCCTCGGCCTCAACCAGTCCGAACAGGGTAAAGCGGTCGCCCCTGCTGTCCGAAAAGGTTTTCCGGGCCGAAGCGCCCACAATGTTGATATCGGCCTCAGGCTCTTCCCGTTCGGTAAAACGGTAACGCGCATCACCGTCGATGGAAACATTCCATGAGGCCCGCCCCATCCCCGGCGCCAGCAGGACCAGGAACAGGGCCATTATGACAAGGTGCGACATGCGCCTATTGAATTCTGCCATCTTCAATATGCACCATCCTGTCGCACCCCTTTACGATTCCGGGATTATGGGTGACCACGACAATGGTCGCACCGTCCTTGTTGAGCTGCTGAAAGAGGCTCATGATCATGTCTGCATTCCGGGAATCGAGATTGCCGGTCGGCTCGTCCGCCAGAATGATGGGGGGCGAATTGATCAGGCTCCGGGCAATGGCCACCCGCTGCATTTCCCCGCCGGAGAGTTGCCCCGGCAAATGGTGCAGCCGATTTTCCAGGCCGACCATTTCCAGCAGTTCCCTGGCCCGGCCGTTTAGTTTGCGCTTGGCAAACAGGGACGGCAGCGACACGTTTTCGAGAACATTTAACGTGGGGATCAGGAAAAATTGTTGGAACACGAATCCGATGGATGTCTGCCGCAGCCGGGTCAGCCCGGCTTCGCCTTCATTCTGGATTTCGTGGCCGTTGATCGTAACCCGGCCTTCGGTGGGACGGTCGAGACACCCCATGATGTTCATCAGGGTGGTCTTCCCGGACCCGGAATGACCCACTACGGAAACATACTCGCCTCGCGCGACCGCCAGGGTCGCATCGCTGACTGCATGAACGGTTTCCGAGCCGCGCCGGTAATTTTTGGAAACATTTTCCAGTTGGACGACATGTCCGTTATTCATTTCTCAATACCTCCATGGGAACAATTTTCGCGGCGCGAAACGCAGGATAAAGCGAGCAGGCAATTCCAACCAGGGTGCAGACGGCAAAGGCCGTCAGCGCGATGCCGAAATCCGGCCTGGCGATGGCGCCCGAAGGAATGTAGGCCACAAGGAATTTGCGCAGCAGGTTGCCGGACAAGGGACTCAGAACCATTCCGAGCAGTGCGCCGACCGCACTTCCCGCAACCGCAATGGCCGTTGTTTCCAGGGAAATGAGGCGGAGCAGGTCATATTTTCCCGCACCCACACACTTGAGGTACGCAATTTCCCTGCGGCGCTCGAGCACGGCCATGAGCATCGTGTTGATAATGCCGAACACGGAAATGAGGAAGGCAACGCCCACCATGACAAACATGATGGCCCGGGTGGAGCTGAAAAACTGCAGGATCCCGTCGCTGAGCTCCTTTGAACCGATCACGAAATAATCCGCCGGCATGCTGGCACGGATCTGGTTCTGGACGGTATCCATATGGCTGATGTCTTTTAGTTTCAGCGCAACCGCCGACAATTTCCCTTCCCGACCCACCAGGGACTGGGCTGTGGCAAGCGGCAGGAAAAAGGTACCGTCGTCCTGGCCGTAGTTTCTCTGGAGAATACCGGAAACCACGAATTCCGCATCGAAATGCTCCACATACATCCGCTCCCCGATATTCAGGTTTTCAATGCGGGCCATTTCAGCGCCCAGAATTACGGATTCCGGGGATGTGAACCACCCGCCCGATGCATACTGCCAGTCGGGCTTTACCTCGCTTACCGCTTCCGTGACCCCCATGAAAATATCGGTCCGGGTCCCGTCATCGGTAGTCACCGCAAAAAGTTTGAACGGCATCACCGCTGCGAGTTCCGGCATGGCCTCAAAACGCGAAACAATATCTTCTTCAACATAAAGGGGGCTCAACCCCCCCTGGGCAATGACCGATGCGGCCTCAATCGGGCATCCTTCCTTGGTGATATAGAGGTGAACGCCGGTCTTGTTGACCAGGTCCTCGGTAACCGCGGACGAATAGCCGCTGTCCAATGAGAGGACCACGCTCAGTGTGGCGGCCGAGACCGCGAGGCTTAATCCGGTAAGCATGCTCCTGACGGGATTGCGCCGAAGATTGCTGAGTGCAACTTTAAGAAAAGACAAGGGTCCACCTCCTATTGCATTTTCAGGCCAAGGGCGGAAAAGACGACACTGCCTTCCCCGCTGATGATCTGGGTATAAATGGTGACCGGTTTGCCTTGTTCCAGCTTGGGAAACTTGAATCCCTGGGGATATATGGTGGCTTTATGCACGCCATCGGTGAAGAAAAACTCGCAGAGCGATGCGCATTGGCCGGAAACAATTCCTTTCATGACGATGGTCTTGCCGTTGTATTCCGAAGGGTTTTCTTTTACGGATGCCAGTTTGACGACCGGTTCGTTTTCAGGGATATCGACTCCCAGTCGCATCCCGGCGTCCGCATTGCACCCGGAGATAACGGCAACAAACCCCAACAACGCGAAACAGACGATGAAACGTGCGATAAGGGAACGTGTTTTCCTATTTCTTTTCACAGTTTTTTCCTTTCGATTAAAAAAGCGTAGTGATGAATTCCGGCATGAATTTCGGGAAGCAAGTCCGCACTCTGCTCGTAAACAAGACAATCCCATTCAACCGGATATTTTCCGACTGAGTATTCCGTGCTCATGCTCGTAATTGTTTTTTTTAGTTTTGATGGTTTCGGTTTTTGGTTTTCGTGCACGTGCACGGCATTTGCTTTTAAGTTCCTTTACAAAAGTTCCCACAAGCGGGCTGGAGCACGCTTAAGCAAACGATATGACGTACAAAAATACAAAAAAGGGGATTAAACGGTTTTACAGAATGGAAACAATCACAGCAGTAGAACAGTGGAGGCGATGTGGGTTGGAATGTTTGATATTATGGAATCGACCACCGGGAGGGATCGAAAGGCGCCTGGTTCGGTCTGCGGCATGAATGCCGATGGAAGGGCTGCCTGATACTGGGATTCCTGATTGGACGAACGCCGGTCATTCTCAGGGAGAATCCGGTTTGCGGCCGAGTCAGGCGTGGCATCTGCCGCAAAGCAGCAGCGCTGCTTATCACAGTCATGCCGGTCATCAAGACCATCAAGGGTCGGTACGTCTCCGCCGGTGCAGCAGGCGGCCG
>JAGXHH010000127.1 GCA_024636355.1 Desulfobacteraceae bacterium
GATGAGCTCGAGCGCGCCTGCGAAAGACAGCTCCCGTATCTTGCCCCCCGGCCGGTCCGTTTCCTGCTCAGTTCTGAAATCAGCACCATCTATAAAAAAGACGGGGCCACCCGCAAACTTCATCACCTGGTCTTTTTTTCCGGGACGGATGATGTGACCCGGTTCAATGCACGGCTCGGGCAGATCGGCAATCTGAAATCCGACGGTCGGCCGATCCTGGGGATCGATTCGCGCAACCTGCTCGAAATCGTACTCGACACCGCCAAAGACGGATACCTCATTCCCGCCCACATCTGGACACCCTGGTTTTCCCTGTACGGCTCCAAATCGGGGTTCGACACAATAGCGCATTGTTTTGCCGACCTGAGCGATCAGATCTTTGCCGCTGAAACCGGCCTGTCGTCGGATCCGCCCATGAACTGGCGTGTACGCGATCTTGACCGCATCACCCTGATATCCAACTCCGATGCCCATTCACCGGCCAACCTCGGACGCGAAGCAAACCTGTTTGATACCGAACTGTCGTATGCCGCCATTTTCGATGCCCTCAAAACCGGTGATCCGGAAGCCTTCGGCGGCACGCTCGAATTTTTCCCCGAAGAAGGCAAATACCACCAGGACGGCCACCGCAAGTGCGGGGTCAACCTGCAACCTGCAGAAACCCTGTCGTATGATTGCAAGTGCCCGGTCTGCGGCCACCCGGTCACCCTCGGCGTACAGTACCGTGTCAACCAGCTTGCCGGCAGGCCCGAAGGCGGCAAACCCGAACGGACCCACCCGTTTTACAGCCTGATCCCCCTGGCGGAAATTTTGTCCGAAATTGCCGGGGTCGGCCCCAAAAGCAAAAAAGTGGACGGGCTTTACCAGAAAACCCTGGAAGCCCTCGGACCGGAGATCGACATCCTGCTCGAAATCCCCGTCGATGTGATCGCCGGGGCCGGAATTCCGCTTCTGGGCGAGGCGATCGACCGGATGCGGCAGGGGCGGGTGCACACGATGGCGGGGTATGACGGCGAATACGGCCGCATCACGATTTTTACCCCGGACGAACGCGATGCGCTGATCGGCCAGAAATCCCTGTTTGCCGTCCCCGCTCCCCCGTCGAAAAAGCAGGAGCAGTGCCCAAGCCCAACCGGAACACTCGTTTTCCCCCCGGCCAGAACGGCGCCTGTCGCAGCCGGAAGGTGCCCGGCTGCCGTTCTGCCTTCATCATCTGCTGAGAGCCTGTCGATGCTTGCCGGGTTAAACGATGCCCAGAAACGGGCGGTCACCCATCCCGGAGGCCCCCTGCTGATTGTCGCCGGTCCCGGCACCGGCAAGACCCGGACCCTTACCTGCCGGATCGCCTGGCTCCTGGACCGGAACATCGCATCCCCCGATCAGATATTAGCCGTTACGTTTACCAACAAAGCGGCCCGCGAGATGGCCGACCGGCTCGCGGCGATGCTGGAAAAAACGGAACAACTCCCCCGGGTGGGCACCTTTCACGCGATCTGCTTCTCGTTCTTAAAGGAAATCGTGCAAAACCGGGAGCATGCCATTATCGACGACATCGACCGAAAGCTCCTGGTCGCCGCGGCCATCGAACAGGTTGAAAAAACCGGCAGGCCGATCGGCCGCCGGCGGGTCGATGCGGTTGCAGACGGGATTGTGGCGGCCAAACAGCAGCTCCTTGCCCCGGAGGACGATCTCTCAGATGTCGCCGGTGATCTGGATGCCGGCGTTTTAGCCGATGCCTACTCAGCCTACCAGGAACTGCTCAACCTTCAGCGGCTCTATGACTACGAGGACCTGATCCACCGGGTCGTCCGGCATATGGAAGCCAATGAGCCGTTCCGGCAGGCGCTTGGCGACCGGTTCCGGTTCCTGTTCATCGATGAATACCAGGATCTTAATTATGCCCAGTACCGGCTGGTCCGCCTGCTGATGCCCGGCGGCGGTGATCTTTGCGTCATCGGGGACCCGGACCAGTCGATCTACGGCTTCCGGGGCGCCGATGTCCGTTTTTTCGATTCTTTTGCCAACGATTATCCCGGGGCTGCCGTTATCCGCCTGGACCGGAATTACCGTTCAACGGAGACGATCCTTTCGGCGGCCATGCAGGTCATTTCACCCAATTACGGCCAGGCCGTCCCAAAACGGATCTATTCGAAAATCAACGGACTCCCCCATGTGGGATGGCTTACGGCCGAGACCGAACAGGGCGAAGCGGTCGTAATCGGCAAGACCATTGAACGGATGATCGGCGGCACCGGATTTGACTTCCACGATTTCGACAAGCAGAAAACCGGCAAAAGCGGGCAGCGGTCTTTTTCCGATTTCGCCGTTGTCTACCGGACCCGGGCCCAGGGCGACCTGATCGCAGACGTCCTGGAAAAAGCCGGCATTGCCTGCGGGCGGGCGAACAAGGCGGCGGCCTTCGGGAAAAAAGGCGTATGTGAACCGGTCTCCGCCTTAAAACTCATCGAAGGCGGCGGAACGCTCCCGGACCTGGAACGGGTGATCGGCATTCTGGTCCCGGAATTCTGCTTGGAGGATGTCCCTGTTTTGATCACGTGGAGCCGGAACCGCCGACTGGGGATCAACAGCCTTATCGCCGAAGCCGGCCGCCTCGGGGCAGCGGGGTTGAGCGATGCCGGCACCCGGCAGTTGCAGCACCTGCTGACCCGGCTGGCCGAATTGTCACAGCAGATCGCCGGACGGACCGTGGCCGAAAAATTAGACGTCGTCTATTACAATATCGCCCCGGCTATCCCGGGCGGGAAAAAATCGGACGTTGCCATGGAATACCTTGCATCGCTTGCCCGTGACTGCGGCACGGACACGCACCTGTTTTTTGAAACCATCGCCCTTCAAACCGATCCGGATTTCGCCGGCGACCGGGCGGAGAAGGTTGCCCTGCTGACCATGCACGCCGCAAAGGGACTCGAGTTTCCCGTGGTCTTCGTGGCCGGGTGCGAAGACGGCCTGATCCCGTTTCGCCGGCCCGGGCGCAGCACCGATATGGCAGAAGAGCGCCGCCTCTTCTATGTAGCGGTCACCCGCGCCGAAGAAGAACTCTACCTGTGCTCGGCCCGGCGCCGCACGATTTTCGGCAGGCCGGAAGAACAGCGGGTTTCGCCGTTTCTTTCCGATATCGACCGGCACCTGCTGCACCGGATTGCAGACGATACCTTTCGGCCAAAACCGAAACAGGTGCAGCTGAAACTGTTCTCTTAAAAGCAGAATCCAGGAGCCAGAAGAAAAGCAGAATATAGAATCCAGGAGCCAGAATTCAGAATAAAACAATCTGGTTATCCGGAAAACTCCAGTTAATGATTTCTCTCGCAGAGCCGCTGAGGACGCGGAGAGTTCCTCTGCGCTCCCAGCGCCTCTGCGAGAGAGGATATCCGATCTCCTTGGCGCCAAAAAGCTTAGGATTGCCCATTACTGGAGCGAACCAGATAAATTATGTACAAAACCTGCCACATTGCAGTACACAAAGAATCTGGTTGCGGGAAAAACTCCGGTGCGTTTTCATATTAACCCCGAAGGGGTTGCACATATCAGCCCGGGGCAGCGCCCCGGGGAAAGATGAAAAGAAGTAGGAGGAGCCCTGAAAGGGCGATACATAGAGACAAATGAATTTATACATGTCACGCCCTTTCAGGACTCCATTTCCTTGGCTGTTCTTTCCCGGGGCGTTGCCCCGGGCTGGTATGTGATGCCCTTTCAGGGCATTAAAATCTCACTATTAAATACACTGATAAATGACTAAAATTCCGATACCACAGATTACCAACCTGTTCGGTCGGTCGATCCAGCTCGATGCCATGCTCGATGAAATACCGATGGCCATCGTCATCCTCGATCCGGATCGCCGGATCGTTTATATGAACAAGTCGGTTTCAGCCCTGACCGGCTACTCTCTTGCTGAAGCCCGTGGCATTTCCTGTCACAACATCATCCGAAGCGGCGCCTGCATCAAATCCTGTCCGCTTGCGCGAATAAAAAAAGACTCCGAACCGGTCTGCGTCCAGAGCGACCTGATCAACCGGGATCACCAGCGGATTCCGATCCGGATCACCCTTGCCCCCCTGACCGATTCAGACGGAAACGTGACCGGCTACATAGAGTCGATCGAGGATATCCGGTCGTTCAACGTTCCCGGCGAAGACCATAGCCATGCCTTCCAGTTCTCCGAGATGATCGGAAAAAGCCCCGGCATGACAAAGGTTTTCCAGATGCTCCCCTTAATCGCCTTAAACGATTCGTCCGTGCTGATCACCGGAGAGACGGGCACCGGAAAGGATCTTGCGGCCGAAGCGATTCACGAGGCATCCAACCGGGCCAAGGGGCTGTTTATCAAGATCAACTGCGGGGCACTGCCGGAAACCCTGCTCGAATCGGAACACTTCGGACACCAGAAAGGCGCGTTTACCGGCGCTGTGGAAAACAAGCCCGGCCGGTTCCGCCTGGCGCACAACGGAACACTTTACCTCACGGAAATCGGGGACCTGCCTCTGCCGCTCCAGGTCAAGCTGCTGACCTTTCTCGACGACCGCGTCATCTACCCGCTGGGGAGCACCAAGGGCTTCGAGGTAAATGTGCGGGTAATCGCCGGCACCCACCGGGATCTGATGCAGATGGTCCGCGACGGACGCTTCCGCAAAGACCTGCTGTTCCGCCTTAATGTCGTGCGGCTGCACCTGCCGCCGCTGCGGGACCGCGAAGATGACATCCGGCTGCTGATGGACCACTTCCTGAACACCTTCACCCGGAATTTCGGCAGGAAAATTTCCGGTTTTTCCAAAGACGCCCTGCTGATGCTCAAGAGTTACCCGTACCCGGGAAACGTGCGCGAACTGCGCAACATCATCGAGTATGCCGTTAACGTCAGCCAGGGTGCACGGATCGAAGTGCCCGATCTGCCGGCATACCTGAGCGAACCCCCGGCATCGGTCCAGACGGTTCCGGGAGAATCGCCCCCCGATGATTACCCCGGCGCCGGCCGTATCCCGGAACATGGGGCGCTGCCCGTCCGGACCGGCGCCAACTGGGGTGAAACCGAAAAGCAGATGATTTTAGACGCCCTGGTAAAAGCCGGCGGCCGGCGCAGCCGGGCGGCGGAACTCCTTGGCTGGGGACGGAGCACCTTGTGGCGAAAAATGAAGCTGCATGAAATTGGTTAAACGCCTGGTAAAAATTCATCCGTTGAAAACAGGATCAACCGGAGTTATCACTACAATAATGAAAACGCCAAATAAAATCCTTATTCCTCTCTATGGCCAGGAAGTGGCTCCGAGGTTCGATCTGACAGCCGAGGCGGTAATCGTCACCCCGGAGCAAAACGGGCCGGGCCGGGTGGAAAAATTTATCGTGCTTCCGCAGGTTTCTGCGGAAAAACTGTGCCACCTCATATTGACCGAAGGCATCGGCACGGTTATCTGCGGCGGTATTGAAGAGGAATACTACCAGTACCTGACCTGGAAACGGATCCAGGTTATAGACTCCGTAATCGGACCGTTGGAAGCGGTGATCGACCGATTCGTCCGCAACGAACTGACCACCGGCGATATCGTTGCCGACAATTCGGAGACAGCCGAATGAACGTGCTGCTTGTCGATGACGAGGCGGAATTTGTCACCACGCTGGCCGAGCGTCTGGAATTCCGCGGATTTCCGACAAAGACGGCCCGGGACGGCCAACAGGCCCTGCTGATGGTCGAAGAAGGCGCCTTCGATGTGATCGTACTCGACGTGATGATGCCCGACCTGAGCGGACTTGCAGTACTCCGCCAGGTAAAGGCCCGACATCCGGAACTGCCGGTGATCCTGTTGACCGGTTACGGATCGACCCGGGACGGCATGGAAGGAATGCGACTCGGCGCCTTTGATTACCTGATGAAACCCGTCGACATTGACGAACTGATGTCCACACTCGAAGCCGCCCTGAAGCGGTAGAGATCGGACCCAAGATCAACCGAAGCACACCGCAATTTGCGACGGGGAAATTTTAAACTTATAGCCTGACACCCTCCCCGCCCCCCAGGTTACCGCCGGACCCCCCTATTTGTTCCAATTTGTTTCTTAATGATTCATAAAAAACGTTTCATATCGTATCAAAGCGTTCCCGCAGACGTCCCTTCCGTTTTTCGAATAAAGTAAACAATTCCTTTTACCTACGATTCCCGGCAACCCTCTTCTGGTATGGTTCTTGCTACTTTGAGACCCTTCTAAATACATGAAGGAGTCATGTCGAACAGTTTACAGCTTCAAAGGAGGGGGGTGGGAAAAGACGTCCGCAAGACCATTTGGCAGGCTTTGGTAACGGTTCACCCTGTGCTGCAGCGGAAACCATGAAAAATCCCGGATACGGTGTTTACGCTGCCCGGACCGGCAACCTGTAACGCTTTATCATTTACCCCAAAAACGATGAAATCGAGCGCATTGCTTATAGACAGCGGCAGTTTTTTTGAGCAGAACCTGGGACAACGGCTGCGCCGGGAAGGTTTCCAGCTGTTTTTCGCCCAGCGGCTCAATGATGCAGTTAGAATTATCGATCAGAAAAATATCGATGTGGCACTGCTCGACCTGAGCGGCTTGAAAATGGAAGGCATCCGGATAGTCAAAGCGATTAAAAATTCCGGAAACCCAGTGGAAATCATCACCGTGAATTCCGCCGACCAGCTTTCCCTTTCAATCGAGGCAATGAAGCTCGGAGCATTTGATGATTTTCTGATTCCGATAGAGATCAACCCGCTGCTCGATCGTATCAAAGCCGCAGCAGACCGGAAAAAAAGCTGCGATTAATCTTTTGCCGTCATTCCGGCGCAGGCCGGAATCCAGTGCCATGTTCATCAACTTTAAATAAAAATAGTCGATCTTAAAACAATTTGCCGGAAAGGAGACATACGCTCATGAAAAACATTCTGATCAAGGAAATCATGGTCCCGCTCGAAGAATATGCGACCATCCACCAGGACGCCAACCTCTTTGATGCGATAATGGCCCTGGAAAAAGCCCAGCTGGAATTTTGTCTGCCGGAGGCCAAGTACAAGCACCGCGCCATCCTGGTCTATGATGACAACCATAAAATCGTCGGCAAACTCAGCCAGCTCGACATCCTGAGATCCCTCGAACCGAAATACAGGATGGCGGCTTCCGGCGATGACGGCCGGATCATGGCCAGCGGTTTTTCCCCCCAGTTTCTGAAATCGATGGTCCAGCAGTTCGCCCTGTGGGACAAACCGCTCAAGGACATCTGCAAGAAAGCGACCGAAGTGAAGGCCAAAGACTGCATGTATGTACCGGAGCCGGGTGAATACGTAAAAGGATCGGACTCCCTGGCGATGGGCATCCACCAGTTGGTGATGGGACACCACCAGTCGCTTTTGGTGACCGGCGATAAAATGGAGGATATTGTGGGCATTCTTCGTCTCACCGATGTTTTCAAGGAAGTGGTCACTTCCTTGAAAGCCTGCAACCTGTAACCGCGCCGCCCGGGATACGAGTGCCGCTGGCACCGCCCATGCGCAGAAAAAAAAAGCAAGAAACAGACAGTTATCCGTTTCAAAGAAAACCGGAAGATGGGCCGGATGAAATACGACGAATATGTCACCTTCGGCATGCTGCTCGCCATCCTGCTTCTCTGGATTTTTGCGAGCAAATCTCTGGGCCTCGGCGGCCCGGCCCTGTTGGCC
>JAGXHH010000128.1 GCA_024636355.1 Desulfobacteraceae bacterium
CGACATCACCGAGCGCCGCCAGGCCCAGGAACGCGCCCTGCACCTGAACCGGATTTTAAGGTCGATGCGGGATATCGACCATCTGATTTTCCGGGAGAAAGACCCGGAAGAAATCATCCGTCAGGTGTGCGGCATCATGGTGAAAAACCGCGGGTATCTCGGCGCCATGATCGTGCTCACGGACAGCGAAGACAGATCGGTGCAGTATGCTGAAGCCGGTATCGGAGAGACGTTTAGGCCAATAAAAGAGGCCTTTGAAAAAGGCGTCGTACCCCCCTGCTGCAAAACGGAGGGAAACCGCAACGGCATGCCTCTTGATGCGGATTCATCGACGGCATGCCTGTTGTGTATGGAGGGTGACGCCTGCACCGAAAATCAGATCATGTGCCGGCAGATGGCGCATGAAGGAAAAATTTACGGGTATATCGCCGTTTCGATGCTGCGGGGGCAGCAGGGAAAGGATACGGAAGAACAGGAGCTGTTTTCCGAAACCGCATCGGACGTAGCCTTTGCTCTCGATAATATCGAAAGGCAAAAGCAGACCCGCCAGGCCGAAGAGGCCAGGGACCGGGCCGAGGAGCAACTGCTCCAGTCCCAGAAAATGGAGGCGATCGGTCGATTGGCAGGGGGCGTGGCCCACGATTTCAATAACATGCTCAATGTGATCCTCGGCTATGCGAGCATCGGCCGGTCGAGACTGGGCAAGGAACATCCCGTTTATAATTACCTGCTCGAAATCGAGCAGGCGGCCCAGCGATCGGCGGAACTCACCGGACAGCTGCTGGCGTTTTCCAGAAAGCAGATCACGGAACCCAGGGTGATCAACATCAACGACATTATCGACGAGCACCAGAGTCTGCTCAATCGGCTGATCGGCGAAGAAATCGATATGAAGTTTGAGCCGGAAGAAGACATCTGGAACATCCGGGTCGACCCGTTCCAGATCGATCAGATCCTGACTAATCTCGCGGTCAATGCCCGGGATGCGATCGAAACGATGGGCACGGTCACCATCCGGACGGAAAATGTAACGATCGATCCGGAACAAACGGCGGAACTGCCGCCGGGAGAAGACTATTTACTGCTGACCTTTTCCGATAGCGGGGTCGGGATGGATGCCGAGACGCTGGAGCAGATATTTGAGCCGTTTTTCACCACCAAGGAAACCGGAAAAGGAACCGGTCTGGGGCTGTCGACGGTTTACGGAATCGTCAAACAGAATCATGGGGCGATCGAGGTCGTCAGCGAACCGGGCCGGGGTGCGACATTTAAAATTTATTTTCCAAGGTATGAAGCCGATATTGAAGCGCCAATGGCCGGGGCGCAAAAAGACGTGCTTCACGGCACCGAAACGGTGCTCGTGGTCGAGGATGAAGAACAGGTGTTGAACCTGACGGAAATGATCCTGGAGGATTTCGGTTATACGGTGCTCAAAGCCCGGACACCCGGTGAAGCCATTTCAACTGCCCGGAAATATGACGGGCATATCGATCTGCTGCTTACGGACGTTATCCTTCCGGAAATGAACGGTGTCGCTTTGAAGGCGGAAATTGATAAGATATTGCCGCATGGTGTTAAGACCCTTTTCATGTCCGGCTATACCGATGACGTCATTGCCCGCCAGGGAATCGGGGAGGGGCATTTTCTTGTCAAACCATTTACTGTAGAGTCCCTTGCCACAAAGATCCGGGAAGCGCTTGAGAGCTGAAAAGCGCCTGCCGATTATTTGACAAATCACCGTTTTGAACTAATCATTTTAGTTGAGAACGCCAGTCCAGCCGAAATCCGGGAACGGAAAACCACAAGTTTCAGCGATATCGACACCCCTGTCGTTCGTTTCCCCTCTGATAAGAAAGCAAAAATTGCCCTCGTCAGGGTGAAGACGTTTCCGATTTCGAATTTTTCATTCTTATACGCACAGGTGCGGAGAGGAGACGGCTTTGCCGGCGTGCAGGTTTCACCTGCGTTTCGAAAGCCGGCGACGAAGTCAGTTTCAGGGCAGCACTTGAACGAAATTGAGATTGCAATTCATACCGCCTGCGGTTGCCCGGTGCAACCGCAAGGCGCCTGTGCCGGGGAAAGGATTACCGATGTCATGATCACCATAGACGGCAGTGAAAAATCCGGTTCCGGAACAATTGTACGGGATCTGCTTCCATTTTCAATTTTGACGAAATCGGCTGTCCGCCTGACCAATATCCGGGCCAAACGGAGCAAACCGGGTTTGATGCCGCAGCATTTGAAGACCATCGAGGCCGCCGCCCAGATCAGCGGAGGGCGGCTGTCCGGGGCGACCCGGGGAGCCCGGGAAATTTCCTTCTCCCCGGCCGATGTCATTTCAGGCGGCACGTTCGAATGGAAAATCGGTACGGCCGGGTCGACCACCATGATGGCCTTGTCGCTGATGCCGCTTGGATTGTTTGCGGACCGGCCGTCCATTTACAGGATATCCGGCGGATTGTTCCAGGATTTTGCCCCTTCGGCTCTTCATGTCCGCCATGTTCTGCTTCCGCTGCTCGGTCTGATGGGGGTTAACATTGAACTGGAAATCGTTCAGCCGGGCTATGTCCCGAAAGGACATGGCGAGATCGCCATCCGGGTATCGCCGGTGCAAGACACCCTGAAGCCTCTCCTGCTGACAGACCGGGGATTGATCCGGCGCATCCGGGGCACCGCGCTCAGCTCCCACCTGCAGGGGCGGGAGGTCTCGAACCGAATGGCGGCACCCTGCCATAAGATTTTGCGCTACCGCGGGTTTGATCCGGATATTGAAATCCTTTATGATACGAAAACGGCGCCTGCCTACCAGCGTCCGGCCGTTCAGGCGGGTGCCGCCCTGGCGCTCTGGGCCGAAACCGATTCCGGCTATATCATCGGCGCGGATATGGCCGGCGCCCGGGGAAGGCCCGCCGAGCTTATCGGCAAACAGACGGCCGAACAACTCTTGCAGGAGCTCGAATCCGGATCCGCGGTCGATCGTTATACCGCCGATCAGCTTATCCCCTTTGCGGCCCTTGCGGAAGGAACCAGCAGGATTCGGGTTCCGAAGATAACGGATCATGTAGAGGCCCGGCTCTGGCTGGCGGAGGAAATCCTGGGGGCCAAAACGTCGATTGAAGGCACCACCTTGAACATCGAGGGCATCGGGTACCGGAGCAGTCCTTGACGCATGCCCCCAGATCCTTGCTGGTTCTTAACTAACCCGGTTTCGGGAAGTTCCAGCATCCTCCTGGAAATCAATTCCATTCCTCGTGCGCAGCACCATCCGCAGTATCAGGGCCGCTTTCCACGCTGCGGCAGATCGGGTTTCAGGTCCCGGATCACTTCTTTTTTCTTCTCCGGTGGCAATTGGCGCCACTGCTCGTAGCGTTGAATCATCTGTTCTTTTTTTCCCGGCGGCATGTGTTCGAACCGTTCAAACCGTTTGCGGATTACCTGCTTCTTCTCCGATGGCAGATGCTGCCAGCGCTGGAATTTTTCCTTCAGCTGCACCTTCTCGCCGGGAGGCAGTTTGCGAAATCGTTCGAAATTGTTTCGGATACGCTTCTGTTCGGTGGGTGGAAGCTGTTTGAAACGGTTAAACTTTTCCCGGATAGCCGCTTTTTCGTTTTGCGGCAGGGCCTTCCATGTGTCGTATTTTTCTTTCAAATCCGCTTTCCGGTCGGGGCTCAACTGCTGCCATTTTTCCATCGGGTCGGATGATTCGGTTGCCGCCTGGGTACAGAATGCGGGTGATCCCCAGAAAAACACGCAAAGCGATAAAATGAAAATATTAATCGTTCTTTTCATCTTTTTTTTCCTTGCCGATGATATCGTAGTCCGCCAGCAGCTCCATATTCCCGAGCAGTTCCATCATTTCCAGTAGTTCGATCATTTCCGCGATTTCTTTTTCCTCTGCAGACATTGTCGCTGCCGCATTTTTCGTATCTGCGGCAGACACGTCGACCACTGTTGCGGCCAGGAGCAGCAGCCCCAGCCAGACGCCCGCCATCCATCTATGCATCCGTTGCATCATTTTCTGAAAAGTCCATCCATTGTTCCAGAAAGTCCAGATGACGGACGATTTCGTAATCGGTCAGAAGTTCCAGATTCTGGGACATCACGATTTCGTCGGCCGAAAATCCGGTTTCTGATGGCCGCTGGGTAAAAAGAAATGTACCGCAAAGGATCAGCACGCCGGCAGCTGCCGCCAGGGCAGGCCGCCATTCCCGGAGCCGGTCGCCATTAAGCCATTGCTTCCAGGCCGGCTGTCGCCGTTTTTCCTCAAGTGCATCGATTTTCTGCCAGAAAGTGCGATCAAAATCCGGGGAGGGCGTTATCGGGGGCATCGCCGCCAGCTGCACCTCCATGGCAGACAGAACCCTGAGCTGATTTCGGCAGGCGGAGCAGGTTTTCAAGTGAAGGCGGAGCCGTTCGGTGTCTTCTGCGGACAGCTCATCGTCGATATATGGCGAAATAGACGCGGAAAATATACAATCCGTTTTCATGTACCCTCTTTGAAATAAGGCGTCAGAATTTCCGCCAGTACCCGGCGGCCCCGGTGAATCAATGTCTTCACCGCACCTTCCGAACAATGGAGCTGGGCGGCGATTTCGCTGTACGAAAACTCGTGATGGATTCGGAGCAGCAGGGCCGCCCGTTGCTTATCCGGCAGTTTTGTAAGTGCCGCCTGCACTATCGTTTCCTGTTCATGATCGAGGAGTCGACCCGCCGGATGCCCGGTTGGATCATCGATTTCAGGCATTGCCGTGCCTTCCGCCGTAAAGATGGGGGCATCTATGGAAAGCGTCCCGGCCTGTCCCCGTTTCCTGCGTGCGTCGTTTAGACAGACATTGGTGGCAATCGTAAAGAGCCAAGTGCGGAACCCGGCATCGGGCCTGTATTTCGGGGCGGCGCGGTACATTCGTAAAAACACCTCCTGCCCCAGGTCTTCAGCGATGCTCCGGTCCGCGCAGAACCGGAAGCAGTAATTGATGATTTTTGTCCTGTAACGGACGAACAGCTTGCGGAAGGCCTCATTGTCTCCCTCCCCGCACCGCAGCATCAATTGAATATCCGGATCCGTGTGCATGTATTAGTTTAAACCCGTTGCCGTCAAAAAGTTTCAAAAAAAAAGTAAAAGCCAGAAGCCAGAAGCCAGAAGCCAGAAGCCAGAAGCCAGAATTCAGGAGCCAGAATCCAGAATCCAGAATTCAGGAGCCAGAAGCCAGAAGCCAGAAGCCAGAAGAACAGGAGCCAAAAAATCAGCCAAATCATTGGTTCTGAATTTTGTATGGAAGCAGGAGCTTCCTGAAACCGGGTTCCCAAGCTGGAGCTTGGGAACCAGAAAAACCTTGAACCTTGAACCCTAAACCCTAAACCCTAAACCCTAAACCCTGAACCCTGAACCTTGAACCTTGAACCTTGAACTATCTTCTAAAACCACAGATTCATTCCTGCCGTCACGTTGAATATCGTATCCGGCCGATTGCCTTCGGAAAACTTTAGCATATCGCCGGAACCAAAAAGACCGAGCAGGAGATAGGCCGAAACGTTTTGTTCCCAGGTACGGGTAATCGAAAGGTCCGTCTCCCAGCCGTACCAGGAGCCCTCGTCACCGGAATGCGCCTGGGGGAAAAAAGCGGCTGTGGAAAGTTTGGCAAGCCATTTCGGATCCGAAGTAATCGTCAGTGTCATGCCGGGGGCGACGACTCCGGCCGGACGAATACCGGCCAGGGAAAATCCTTCGAAGATGTCATGGCCGTCTATGCCGCCGCTAAAGAAGATATCCGCCCGGGTGTTGTAGGGAAAAGGAGAAACAAAGGCATGGAAACGCCGGCTTCCCGGATGCCGGTCGCCGCTGGCGGCAAAAAGGAAAGCCGATGCGGATAAAGCGGGGGTCAGGTTATAGCTTGCCTCCACATCGAGCAGGTAGGCGGAAATATTGTAATCCGCAGTCCCTTCCGGATAAACGACGTGCATCCGTCCGTATTGGTGGATGCCGATGCCGGACAGGTAAACGTTTCCGACAAAAATATCGGCTGCCATGCCGATCCAGAAGAGATCGCCGTCCCCGGAAAACAGGTCCAGGCCGATCTGCCGGTTCAACAGGTCGGCAAACCCGTTGTCCTCATCCTTCATATACATACCGAATATCTCGACCGTTTCGAGAAACCCGGGGCGGTATCCGGCGGTTAGCGAAACCAGCGGGGACGCATCAAAGGCGCGGGCCGCCCTGAAATCCATGTAATACGATTCGCTGATCGTCCAGGAAGCATACAGGCCCGGTTCATCCGCGTCGAAAACCAGTCCCCGCCCGAATAAGAACGGCTGCTTGCCGATATCGGCTGAAATGCGGTCCCCTGCATAATGAGCAAACGCATGGATCAGTTCCGGGGTGACATCGTCTTGGCTTTCCGGTTTGAAATCATGAACCCAGTCGACCGCCCCGGTGATAAAGCCGCTGAAGCGAGTGCCGGAGTCGACTGACATATCGGCATATGCACTCGTGACGGCATAGGCATCATCCCTGTCGAACCTCCTGGCGTAAGGATCCCAGAAACTTTGCCCGGCAAAGAACCCCTGGTAGAGACCGCCGCCCAGATCGTATTCGAACGCACTGGAATCCGTTGGTCCGATTAATGCTGTTAATGAAAAGAGCAGCAGCCATATGCAGATGTATTTTAAAGCGTCTATCATTCTATCCCGATTCACCCCGATTAAAAAGCGAGCCCATATTAGTCGGACTTTTACTTCGGGAGCAAGACATAAGTTATTTCAATTCCAGGTGCTGTTCTGAATACTAATGAATAACTGTAGTTTATCTTAAATCTTAAATTTTTTTGAAACTTTTGGGAATCCTGCGGGTTTAAGTAATCAGTGAAAGAAAAAGCGCATTTTCTGCGTGATCGGACAGATGCCCGGTACTTTTTTTAGTTGAGAAGAAAAAAGCATTTCCGGGCACCTGGTAGTTTAACTGAAAAAGCTTAAGGAGAACAGTTATGAAGTTTTTGAAATTATTGGTATTGGCGGCAATGATTGCAGGGTCGGCATTTGTCATCGGATGCAACGACAGCGGTTCATCGGATGGGGATACCGGGTCCCTTTCCCTGTACCTGGCCGATGCCACGACAGATGATTACCAGGCCGTCTACGTGACCATCGAAGAGGTCCGGGTACATCTTGGTGAGGCCGGGGAAAAAGCGGCTGATGACGAGACGGCGGAAGAAGGCACCCAGGATGAATGGAAAGTCGTGGCCACGCCGAACAAAACCTACAACCTGCTCGATCTGGTCAATGGGGTGATGGCGGAACTGGGGACCACGGAACTCGAAACCGGCCACTATACCCAGATTCGTATGATGCTGGGTGATGCGGCAGATGAGAATCTGAATTTGCTGGAAGAACCCCATTTTGCTCCCAACTACCTGATCGACAGTGAAGGAATAAGTCATGAATTGAAGGTACCCAGCGGATACCAGACCGGCATCAAGCTGGTACACGGATTCGATCTGGTGGCTGGAAAGACGGTGGAACTGGTTCTCGATTTTGATGCCTCAAAATCGGTTGTGCTGCGCGGCAATGGAGAGTACCTGCTGAAACCGACCATAAAGATCATTGATACGGTGGACAACGCCGTTGTCCAGGGGGTGGTAACCGACGCAGCAGGCAATCCGCTGGCCGGCGCCCTGGTCAGTGCCCAAATTTATGACGGGGATGCCACGGGTGAAATGAATCAGGTCGAGGTATTTACATCGACGCTCACGGCTGCCGACAACCCGGATACCCCGGCGAATGAAGCCGGTGGCTATCAGATGTTCCTGCCGCCCGCCGGTTATCAGATTGTGGCGTACAAGGGGGATGCGGGAATCGAAGGGATTCTGTATGGTCCTTCATGCGATACGATTGAAGCGGAGTTTAATGCCGGATACGACGTCAATTTCGCCCTGGATGAAAAAACAGCCGGGGGCATTGCCGTCCAGGTTACTACTGGAAATGCCGATGATATGGTCACCATCAGCGTCCGGGAAGCAAGCACCTGCTCCCTGGATGCCCAGATCGAAGTCGCCTCGCTGTCGGTGATCGGCAGCGGCGATTTTACCATCGATGTGCCGGGTGGCGCTGAAACATCCCGGACGTATACAGTGGTGGCGAAGACCGATTCAGCCGAGCTGAGCGAGCAGGTGGATGTTTCAGCAGGTCTGAACACCGATATGACGCTCGATTTCACTGTCGAGCAGATTCAATAATCAAACCTTCGGGCGGGGGGATCTCCCCCGCCCGAATTGTTATGTGTGCTGAAAGCCCGATCTGCACTTCCCATATTTCTTAGGTGCGGTTGTGTAGGTCGGGATTCACATCCCGACGCCCGCTTGCACGAAGGTAACCTGTTTATCGGGGACGAAATCCGACACGCATCGAGGCTCCCTTTCGGGTTGAAACCCGACCACCTGCGGTTATCGGTTCATGGTAATCAAAATCAAATTCAGGATGCCCGTGCCAGCGGCTCTGCCTTGGCTGTTTTCCCCGATTGCTGAACCGCAGCACCGTCGGGAGCAAAAGCCGTTGTTGTCCAGTCGCACCGGATAAAACCGTTTTCCTCGGTAAAGGCAAGGTACTCTTTGTGTAGCCACCACTGGAGATAACGGGCGACGAAGTCCACGTCTGTCGCTGTTTTGCCGGCGATCCGGCCGGCCAGAGCGGCGACCGGATCGGGTTCATCGGCCGGGAACTCCCCGAATTCCTCGATCAGGTCGCCCGACAGGATTTGGAACACCAGGTTCAGGCGGGTTTCGCTTTCCACCTCCAGGCATTCGCTTTCCGTACACTCCCCTTCGGCATACCTCTTTTTGATATCCGTCCACTTGTCAGTTAACGGGCGGTAGGCTTCGGTCACGAAGTTTTCGATTTCCTCCGGCGCTATCTTCGAGGTGCGCACGATGGCCGTGTTCGCATCATAGCGGCGCCAGTCCGTGGTAAGGATTTCCAGGTCGTAATCGGTCGATTCATAGACATCGGTGCCGGGAAACGGCGTCAGGAAGTGAAAGCCGTGTTCGATGTTAAGCTCCCGGGCAAAGGCCAGGGTGTCGGCAAGGGTCCGGAGGGATTCTCCGGGCAGGCCGACAATAAAGGACGCATGGGGGCGCATGCCGACCGCTTTGCACATGGCGGCCGCCTGGCGCGCCTGGTCCAGGGTGATCCGTTTCCGGATCACCCTAAGCATTGCCGGATTACCCGATTCGATGCCGAAGCTCACTGAGTCGCATCCCGCTTCTTTCATCAGTTGCAGGACCTCTTCGTTTACGGTATCGACCCGCGCGAAGGCACTCCAGCCGAAACTAATTTTCCGCTTGACGATCAAATTGCAGATCGCCCGCACATGGTTCTTGTTTGCTGTAAACAGGTCGTCGGCAAAATTAAGACGCGTAAATCCGGCATTCACTAGAAATTCGATTTCATCGACCACCCGTTTCGGGCTGCGGTACCGGACCCGGGCGCCCACCATGCGGCGGCCGACGCAGAAAATGCATTTATTCGGACACCCCCGGCTGGTGATGATGCTCACCGGAAACCCGAGCGCCTGGTAACGGGAAAGCGGCAGCAGATGGCGCGACGGCAGGGGCAGTCGCGCCAGATCGGAAATCAGCTCCACCGGGCCGGTATTGACGATCTGTTTGCCGTTACGAAATGCGATTCCCGCGATGGAACCCCAGGCGTGCCTGTGTCGCAAGACCGGCAGCCATCTTTCCAGTGTGTTTTCCGATTCGCCCATGAAAATGACATCGATTTCCGGGTACTGCTGCAGGGTTTCTTCCACCTGAAACGTGACATGGGGGCCGCCCATGATCGTTACGATTTCAGGTTGGTGCGCCTTGGCTGTCTGCAGGATGGCTGCGGCATCCGGAAAATTCAGGGTAACCGCAGTGGCCCCGACCACGTCCGGACAGAATTCATCGAGCTGGCGGCGGAGCTTTTCCGGAGTATACAGGGAGACGATGTAGTCGAATATGCGAACCTCAGCGCCGGCCGCTTCACAGGCGGCGGCCACATAACAGATCCCCAGGGGCGGGGAAGGGGCTTCGGTCAACGGGTAAGGCGGTGCGATCAGGGCGATTTTCATGGGCATCAGGTACCTTGTCTGGTATGGAGTATCTCGTGGATTTGGCACCTTAAATAACCGGTTTGCTCAGGAAAGGCAACTCAGTAGTTGCGTAACCAGGAGGAGTTATTCAATGCACGCCCTTAAACAGGAAATAAACATTCTGGTCGACAAGTTGTCCGCTTTGCAGCCCGGCCCCGGCAGTGTCGAAGCCCGGGTGATGACAGCTGTATCGAGAATTGCCGAAGAGGCGCAGCACGTCTCCGATCCGCAGCAATTATCATCTCATTTTTCAGAACTGAATCATCTCTGGGCAAATGCCGTTCCCTGGTGTTCGGAATTGTCAAAAGAGTTGGAAAAAATGATCATCATGCATGCGGAACTGCTCGACGCCGCAGGGCATTAGTCGTCGTCACCGGCCTTTTTAAGAAAACACCAGGGGGCTGTTTCGCTAAAATACATAGTTGATCGCCAGGAAACCATTTATCCTGTAGTCTTTGCTCACGATCGGGCTATCCGTGATCTCTTCGTCGAGCAATTTGATACCGGAGCCGAGGATCAACCACCAGTCGGTGAGAAATTCGACAAAGAGATTGATCCCGAGCTCCGGGCTGAAGATATCGTCCAGGGAATAGGCCGGACGCAATGTCGTGGCCTTGTCTTCGGGAACCCCGAAATCGTAGTCGGACAGACCCGAAGACATCCAGTTCACGGCAACCCACGGTGAAAATTGGAATTGCCGCCACTGGTAAGATTTGCTCAGCTTTACCCGGGCTTCGCCGCCGCCGATGCGGTCGAGTACATCGTGCGCGTAGCTGGCGGAAAGGTCGACCCCTTCCGGCAGCTCATACTCGACTGCAAGGCCTGCCATGAGGGTGTCCTCCCGATCGCCCAGGCCTTCCAGAAAGTCACTGTCATCTTCCTCGTAGGCACCGATGCGGTATTCAGCCGTAGCTGCAATCCGCAGATCGCCACTGCCGATCAGTCCAATCTGTATCCGGGGGCCGAGTCCCTGAAACCGCTCTCCATAGTAGGCAATGGCCGGAATCGGTTGATAAACTCCCTCGTCGGAATCCTTGTAGGGGCTGGTCTGGATGATGATCCCGATCCCGAGGCCGATCCGTCCGCTATGACCGAGCGCGCGGTAGAATTTCAGCTGCATCTGCTGTTTTGTGCCTTCTTCAAGGACGAAACGCGCCCGACTGTAACTCGGTGGACCTTTCGGCTGGTATCGATTGGAAAACGCAATCGGCTCGGTCGGGATGCCGATGAAATTTTCATCCAGCTGACCGTTTTCATTTGCATCATGATAAACGATCAGGGCGTATTCCCCGGGGGTAATATCTGAAAAGAGATAGCGGTTGCTCCTGTCGACCCGCAGTTTGACCTGTTTTGTCGCTTTGCGCAGATCGCCGAAGGCGTTGGCCGAATTATAAAAACGGAACACGAGAATCCCGCGTTCAGGCGGGTTCTCGAACCGGACTTCAATCTCGGCGGCTTGGGAATCCGGCATGCAAAAGGTGGCAGGAATTAAAAAAAGGAACAGGATGACCGCAAATGTGGCAGCGATCTTCCTGGCGGATCGTTTTGACCGGGGATGCATGGCAACCGTCCTATGCCCTGTGCGGATGAGTTTGCGACTGATATGACAGTGCTGCTTTGATGTTGACTGCCGTCAATCTGAGTAAATATAAACATGATCCGCGGGGGCTGAAATGACGAAATTTGATGGCGTCATAAAAAGTCCCATTACTGCATTATAGTGATTGGTCATCCGCTCAACATACGACGTGTGTGCCTTCGCGTGTGAAAAAACACTACGCCCTGTCCCACAGCAGGGTACAAGCGCTTCCAAGGAAGTTAATTCGAAATCGCTATCGCTATCGGGATCGAAATCGAGAAGTTTTCGATAGCGATACCAAGGCACAAGTTCCTTTCTGCAAAATCACCGGAAACCGGGGTACGACAGCTTTTTACGAGTCCATCAGGATTGGCTGCTCAAGCGTTCGGGCAAAATTATAGCTCCCGGCTTTCTCGGAGGAATAAATCCAAAAAGGTCGGTGAACCGGCCCGGGGGACCGGAATTTTCAGTTGAAATAAAGGAGTCCTGCCGCAGGGGTGTGACAGGTCTCCTCATTTCGTTTTTGCATCCATCTTTTTTGCATTCAGGATGATACCAAATGTCAGCTTTTGATGCGCACGGAGAGGTATTGAGGAGTCGACGGCTAAGCCAACGCAGGGCAGCGATTGAACGCGATAGAAAATCAGGATTTGATCTGATGGTCCGGTTTGCCCCTGCGCCGGCGGATGACGCTGACGTTGCTGGGAGCGCCATGGGTGTTGTCGATCGGCGGACATGTATGCATGGATCTCCTTTCGGCTCGCGCTCCGGGAGGGCTGAAACGGCCGCTCGGCGTGACGACCGCACTCGCTGGTGCAGCGATATGCCTGACGATTGCGTGGTACGGCACTGAAGCCACGACCGCCGCAGCCG
>JAGXHH010000129.1 GCA_024636355.1 Desulfobacteraceae bacterium
AGATGTGTATAAGAGACAGGTTCCGGGGCTTTATATCCTCGCCCGTGCCGAAGAAATCGAACAGATGCAGATCCTGCACGATCGGGGGGTCTACGAGGTGATTCAGCCCGAATTCGAAGCCGGGCTCGAATTTATCCGGCAGGCTCTGCTCCAGCTGAGCATGCCGGTTGAAAGAATCCAGCAGTTTACGGACGAAGTTCGCCATGAACTGTATCGGCCCCTCTATGAATCCACGGGGGAATACAAAACCATCGCGCAACTCCAGAATGCCTCCCGACTGCTCCAGCTGAAATGGTTCACCCTTTCCAGCAGCCGGATTGTGAACAGGAGCATAGGAGAACTGGACATCAGGAGCCGTACCGGCGCAACTGTGGTGAGTGTCATGCGCAACGGCACCCTGCATGACAACCCGCAGCCGACCTTTCGCTTCGAAAAAAACGACCTTATCGGAATCATCGGTCGTTCAGAACAGCTTAACGCATTTGCCGGGTTGGTGGAGGAACGGGGATGAACAAGCAATTCCCGGTGAAATGTGTCTGTGATTAACGGGTGACCACGTAGGAGCGGGCCATGCCCGCGAAAATGCATCCGCCATCGCGGGCATGGCCCGCTCCTACAGAGCCTTTCGACGTTCACCGGGAATTGCTGGGGGTGAACCTGCCGGAATCGGGAAAAAAAGTGAAGCAGCTTAGAACATTTTTTTGAAGGAGGATCTTCATGTCTGAACTGACAATTTTTCACAACGGAAAGACTGATTGAATAAATTGTAAAATGGCTGCAGGTGCAGCCCGGAAAATGAAACAGGTATTCGGTCAGAATCTGAATTTGAATTTCTGCATTACTGATGCTGAAACGGCTCGTAAATATCGTTTCAAAGGGTCGACAAATGTTATGTTCAATGACGAATTAATTCCGTTTCATATTGCAATTAACGAGCGCAGCTTGAAGGAATTGCTTTCAAAAAAATGGCCGTTCGAGAAGTAAAAATCTTCTAACCCGGGAATTGGCATTAGTTCCATGGGATACGGTGATAATTCCACAACTGATGGCTATTCTTCAACAGATGGGCATCCGATATTCCCCCATGAACCAGGAAGCCGCGATAGAAGCCGCTAAAAAATGGCATGCGTATCGAAAAGGAAGCGGAAACAGAAAAAGAATCGTCGCTGATTTTTTGATCGGGGCGCATGCAGCGGTTCAGTGTGATCAACTGCTGTCAAGAGACCGGGGCTTTTATCGCAAGTTTTTTACTTCCCTTAAAATTACATCATGATGATCGGAATATTTATTCCCGAAGCAATCAAATTGAATTCCGGACCAATTATCGGCCATGGATGGATTCCTTACCTGGTGGCAGCATCTGCCGGAAAATATCGATCCGGTTATTTTTCAGATCGGCGGCTTCGAGCTGCGCTATTACGGCTTGATGTATATTGCAGCCTTTGGCTGCGCCTATGCCCTGGCACGTTATCGTTTGAAAAAAGAACCGGGCTGGAATCTGACCGTGGAAGACCTGCAGGGCGTTCTGACAGCCATTGTCATTGGTTTGATGGCGGGCGCCCGCCTGGGATACGTTCTCTTTTATAATCCGGGATAGTACCTGCAGCATCCGCTGGAAATCATTCTCCCCTTTGGATTCCGGAACGGTTTTGAATTTACCGGCTTTTCAGGCATGTCTTACCACGGAGGGCTTATCGGCTGTATAGCAGCCGCCTTGTGGTATGTACGCAAAAACAAGCTCAGTTTTACCCGGACAGCCGACCTGGTTGTACCCGGCATTCCAGCGGGGTATACTTTCGGACGGATAGGCAATTTCATCAACGGTGAACTGTGGGGCAGGATGACCACATCGCCTGTGGGCATGTATTTTCCGGATGCTCCGGGGGATTTTCCGAGACACCCTTCCCAGTTGTACGAGGCTTTCGGCGAAGGGATCGTCCTGTTTATCATCCTTTGGAGTGTGCACAACAGAATCCGCATACCCGGGGCCATGCTGGCCCTGTACCTGATCGGCTACGGAATCATCCGTTTTATCATAGAATTTTTCCGCCAGCCCGACACCCACCTCGGGTTTGTCCTTTTCGGGTTTTCCATGGGGCAGCTGTTATGCCTGACGATGATCGCCGCCGGAGCCGTTTTGCTGGCCTGGCAGGCATTTGTGCGCCGCCATTCCGGCAGGGCGTAGATCTTACATGATTAAGAGAGATTTCATCGAGGCGCTGAAAAAAATCTGAAGGTAGACGCCTGGTCCTGCGATGAAGCGACAGGACCAGGCCTCGCTTTCTTTTCCGGAACCGATTACTTGGGCTGTGAAAAAATCATGTCTTTCGGTGCTGTCTTGTGGCACTGGATGCAACTGTCGACTTTTCCGGATGTCTCAACTGAACCATCCGGACCGTATTTCGCCCAGAACCAGTCTTCGCCCTCGGGATTGTAACCCTTCTTTTTGTACATCGGCGTGATCGCCATCAGGTCCTTCTGGTTTTCACCGTAATTTTCCTTGACCAGGATGGCGCCGTCGGGCATCGGCTCGCCCGCTTTGGCGGCCTTGACGGCAATATCGTTGGCATAGAGCTTCAGGTAGGCCCCGTGTGGGCTTTGTCCCGGATACATACCTTCATGTCCCGGCATAAATTCCCACTGCTCGTAAGGGTTGGTATCCGTGATATACGTCCAGAATCCTTCGGCTTCGGCAGGTGGCATCTCCTTGTCCTGTCCGGCTTGCAGGCCGGCAAAAACAAAAAATATTCCCATACACATGAGAAAGGCGACCAAATAAATCTTTTTCATTGAGACCTCCTTTTCAGATCAGTTGTTTCTATACAATGAATTGTACAGTTGAAATTACTCTTCTGTATAAGGTCCATTATCCAATTTAATTACATTCATACGGTATTCACCTGATCGACCACCCGACCCCCCCCGTCGGGCCACGGCGGCCATAACCAATGGGGTCGGGAAGCATTCAGGATTGTAAAGCCTGTTACTCCAGCGGCTCGAGCTGGCCCATTACCGTAGGGATCAATTCGGAAACCGTGGGATGGATATGCACGGCACGCTGGATTACCTTGTAGGAAGCTCCGGCGTACATGGCATCTGTTATCTGGTGGACCGCTTCGTCACCGCCGACGCCGAGGATGGCGGCGCCGAGAATTTTTTCGGTTTCCGCATCGACTATGACCTTCATGAAACCGCGGGTATCGCCTTTGGCCTTGGCCCGATTGACCTTTGTCATCGGCCGTTTTCCCATAAGCGCCCGGCGGCCCGATTGCCGGACCTGGCTTTCCGTCATGCCCACCCGCCCCAGCGGCGGGTCGGTATAGAGCGCATAGGTGAGAATCCGGTCGCTTACCCTTCGCGGATCATCGTCTAAAAGGTTGGCCGCCACGATTTCACTATCGTTGTAAGCAGTATGGGTAAACGCCCCCTTGCCGTTGCAGTCGCCAAGGGCCCAGATGCCGTCGACACTGGTGCGGAGCTGATCGTCGACTACAATATAGCCCCTGTCATCCAGATCGAGACCGGCGTGTTCACATCCCAGGTCATCGGTGTTGGGCCGTCGCCCCACGGCAATCAGGAGATGTGAGCCGGTCACTTCCGGCGTTCCTGTTTTGCAGTCGAGGTGTACGGCAATGCCGTCTTTTTCTTTGCGCAAGCCGACGCATGCGGCATTCAGGCGGACATTCACACCTTCTCCTTCCAGGATCTCTCGGATTGCATCGGAAATGTCTTCATCTTCGCGTCCGATCAACCGGGAAGCCTTTTCGATTACCGTCACCTTGCTGCCGAACCGGCGATACATCTGGGCGAATTCCAGCCCCACGTAGCTGCCGCCGACAATCACCAGGTGATCCGGCAGAAAATCGACGGCCATCATGTCCGAGTTGGTCATGTAATCGACTTCCGCCAGACCCGGCAAGGGCGGAACAATGGCCCGGGCCCCCACATTGATGAATATCTTTTCCGCGGAAAGGCGGTCGTTTCCGACCCGGACCGTGTGGGGATCTTCAAACCGCGCATGCCCTTTGTATACCGTCATGTTGGAAATTTCCTTCATCCATTCGGGAATCTGGTCATTTGCAGTGCCGACAATCGCATCCTTGCGCTCTTTGACCCGCTTCATATCCACCTGCACCGTGCCGTTTATATCAACGCCATAATCTGCTGCACGCCTTGCCAGATGCGCCGCTTTGGCGCTGGCGATCATGGTTTTGGTGGGAATACAGCCGGTATTCACACAGGTGCCGTAAAACAGATGCCGCTCGATAATCGCGACCCAGAATCCGGCCTCCGTCAAACGCACCGCCAGAGCGGGACCGGCCTGCCCCGTACCGATAACAATCGCATCGTATTGCGTCATATCCCACCTCCTCCAGATATTGATTATTCATACCCGAATTTTTCCAATTATCTTCTAAGATTAACCGTAGCCCGGATCAGGAAAGTGTCAAACAGGAGAGGAGAAAACAGGTATCTCATCGGTAAATTATCGTTAATCAATGGGCAATGAAACATGCCGTTTTCAAGCTGAACACCCGGTACAAAATCGTATGCCCCGGATATAAACATTCTTGGGGAGACACTGTATCTTTGAGCGAAATCTGATCAACGAACTTATTTTAATTGATTAATGCAAATGAATTTCGTTCTGAAAAGTTGGGCAATAAAACGAAATTTCAACAGGCCACAGGAGGTGCTCATGCCTGAAAAGCCCACTTATGAAGAGTTGGAAAAACGGATTCGGGAACTTGAGCAGGTTGAATCTGAGCGCTTACGGACGGAAGAGGCGCTCCGGAGGAGTAAAAAAAGATACCGGCTCTTGATCGAGCACCTGAATGATCTGGTCGTAGAGATTGACCCCAAGGGACGTTTTCTCTTCGTCAGTCCCAGTTACTGTAAGACGTTCGGCAAAGCCGAACACGAGCTTCTCGGTCAGCGCTTCATGCTCCTGATACATGAAGAAGATCGTGAACCCACGGCCCGCGCCATGGAAGACTTATTCCGGCCCCCACATAAGGCGTATATGGAACAACGGGCCATGACCAAGTCCGGATGGCGCTGGCTGGCCTGGTCCGATAAGGCCAGATTGGATGAAAATGGCAGAATCGAATCCATTATCGGAGTGGAGCGGGATATCACAGACCGCAAGCGGGCCGAGGATATGTTGAAGGAATGGCACGATCTGATGGAATATATCATCCGGTACGATCCAAACGCCATTGCCGTGTTAGATAAGGATTTAAAGCATATTTTCGTCAGTGATCGATTCATAAACGATTACCGTGTAAGAGAAAAAGACATTATCGGCAAACATCATTATGAAATTTTTCCGGATATACCTGAAAGATGGAGAGATATCCACCAGCGTGCACTCGCAGGTGAAACCATCCGATCAGACGGAGACGTTTTTATCAGGAAAGATGGAACCACGGATTACAATCGCTGGGAATGCCGACCCTGGCACAAGTTGGATGGCGCCATCGGGGGCATTATTCTGTACACTGAGGTCATTACCGAGCGCAAACGCGTCGAAAAACAACTGGCGGAATCACAGAGAATGCTTCGCAACGTCATAGATACGATTCCCGTAAGGGTGTTCTGGAAAGATCGCAGCAGCAGATTCCTGGGTTGCAACCGCCTGTTTGCCAGAGATGCAGGGCGAGATGATCCGGAAAGCCTCATCAGCGAATACGATTTCAATATGACCTGGACTGATCAGGCAGAAATGTACAGGGCAGTTGATTTCGAAGTCATGAAAAGCGGTAAGCCACAGATGAATTTTGAAGAACTACAGGCGACTCCGGACGGCAAAGAGCGAATACTTCGCACCTCGAAAATACCCCTGCGCGATGAAGATGGTAATATATATGGCATTTTGGGCACATATGAAGACATCACCGCCCAAAAACGCGCCGATGCAGAGCATGAAAAACTCCGGGAACAACTCATCCAGGCTCAGAAGATGGAAGCCATCGGGACCCTTGCAGGAGGCATTGCCCACAATTTCAACAATATTCTGATGGGCATTCAAGGACGAACGTCCCTTATGCTGCTGGATAAGGGTCCTTCCGATTCCGATTATGAACACCTGAAAGGCATTGAAGCCTATGTGCAAAATGCGGTGGAACTGACCAAGGATCTGCTCGGATTTGCACGAGAAGGCAAGTATGAGCTCAAGCCGGTGGATCTCAATGCGATTATAATTCATGAAAACCAGATGTTTGGTCAGACCCGAAAGGAAATCCGAATCCACGGAAAGTACGAAAAGGACCTGTGGCCCGTGGAAGTGGATGAAGGACAGGTGCGCCAGGTCCTTCTGAATTTATATGTGAACGCATGGCAGGCAATGCCGGGTGGCGGTAATATCCATGTCCGGACTGAAAATGTCACATTCACCCCTGAGGATACGAAAACACTGGATATACGCCCGGGAAGATACGTCAGAATTTCCATAACCGATACCGGCGTCGGTATGGATGATGAGACTCGGAAGAAAGTTTTTGAACCCTTCTTTACCTCCAGGGAAGTGGGCCAGGGCTCGGGGCTGGGTCTTGCCTCGGTCTACGGCATCATCAAGCACCACGGCGGCTTGATAAATGTCTACAGCAAAACAGGAGAAGGAGCGACCTTTGACATCTTTCTTCCGGCATCTGAAAAGTCGGCCGCAAAAGAAAGGCAAGAATCAGAGGGGCAAAGAATCGAGTACGGCCAGGAAACCATCCTGTTTGTAGATGACGAGAAAATGATTCTCGATGTTGGCCATGAACTGCTGAGAACCCTCGGTTATCGAAGTATTCGAGCCGGAAGCGGCCACCAGGCCGTGCAAATCTACAGACAAACACAAGAGGAAATCGATCTGGTCATCCTGGACATGACCATGCCCGGTATGAGCGGCGGCGAAACCTATCATCGGCTGAAAGCGATCGATGAGAATGTAAAAGTCCTCCTCTCGAGTGGGTATAGTATAACCGGACTGGCAAAAGAAACTCTGGATCAGGGAGCCGTCGGATTCATTCAAAAGCCGTTCACCCTGGAAACGCTCTCTCAGAAGTTGCGCGAGGTGCTGATCGAGGACAATGATGCATCCTGAGTATCGTAGGAATGTGGAAGTTGCTGTGATTGAACATGGAGGTTGCGTTCAGGGCGACTTCGAAGATAAGAACGGCTGCCGGCGGCACCCCAGAGCCAGGGACAGGGGATTTAGGGCAACGATGGCCAGATTGGCGAACCACCGCCGTTTTTTGGATGTCAGCAGCCTCCTTCTGGGTGCGAAGACTTCCGCTGAGGCCAAAATGGCAAAGATGCCGGCAAAGGCGCCCACGCGAATGAACATTTCAGATTCCATCCAGAACATTTCCAATCACTTTGTAAAAAAAATGCAGGCAGCGTTTTAATGCGAATGCATCAGCCTGTTTCGATTCCTTTTGACACCTTCGCCATTTTCAGCAGCCTGGGAATAAAAAACGAAAAGACAAAGAGGGCGATGGATAAAATGATCTTCCAGCTCAACAGCTCCTCCCATCGACCGCCTACCCAGACATCCCGAATCGTTCCAACAAAAAAGGTAAAAATAAAGGTTCCCACCATTATACCCAGGGCGGTTCCCGCAATGTAGTCCCAAAACCGGACCCTGGTCAGTCCCATGCCGAAATTCAGGGGTGTAAACGGGAAATAGACCAGACGCAGGTAAAGGACAGTGGCAAACCCGTTGCGCTCGATGGCATCGTCGAAGCGCTTCAACCTGTCGCCGATCAGGGATGCCGCAAAATCCCGCCCCAGGTAGCGCCCGATCAGGAAAGCGAGGCCGGCGCCAAACATGGCACCTGTCCAGACGTAGATAAATCCCAGGTAAGGGCCGAATACAGCAGCCCCCATAGCCGTCAGAAGCGTGCCGGGAATAAAAAGGCAGACACCGGCCGCATACATGAACACGAACATCACAGGCGCCCAGAGGCCGACCGAATCCAGAAGGTGGCCAAGTTGACGGGCCGTGAGGAACTCTTTGGCAGGTGAAAAACGGACCAGGTAAACCGCCGCCGCGATAAACAGGATCAGGATCACCATTTTAATAACGGCATTCGTTTGTTTTTTGCTGCCTTGCATTTTTGATATCCATTGAAAGTTTTTTTCATTCTTCTCACAATCGAAAAAATCATTTTGAATGTCGGGAAGGCTCCAGTTGTTTATTAATGGATCATATTAACCCCGAAGGGGTAAAACATATCAGCCCGGGGCAGCGCCCCGGGAAAGATGAAAAGAATCAGAGGAGCCCTGAAAGGGCGATACATAGAGACCAATGCGCTCAAAAATGTCACGCCCTTTCAGGGCTCTTTTTCCCGGACGATTCTTTCCCAGGGCGTTGCCCTGGGCTGTTATGTGATGCCCCTTCAGGGCAATAAAATCTCAACCGGATATGTTTTGCCCAACCTGGGCATTATCTGCTTGAAATGCTTTCAGGGCCTGCCGTTCGGCTCATTCATGAAAAAGCGGATTTTGAGCATTGTTATTCCTTCTTTACGTTACGGTTATCGGGTCAGGCATTCAAAATTGCAGGACTATGGACTACTTTCCGGCGAACGATTTTTCAAACCGGCCATGTGGCTCAAAAACTGTTCCGGCGCGAGAAAATCGACCAGGCGCAAATCCATCCGCTCTTTTCCCTCCGTATCGAGAAACACGATGGTGGGAACACCTTTGATGTCGTATTCCGCCAGCAGCTGCTGGTGCAACGGGTTATCGCCCTTGGTCACATCCACCTTGATCATGGTCACATCCTCTTCCGCCAGTCGGACCACGTCGGGGTGGTGAAAGGTTACCTCTTCAAGTTCCCGGCAGGGTGTGCACCAGTCCGCGTAAAAATCGATGATTACCGGTTTTTCCCGGGCCATTGATTCCTGGAGGACCTGTTCTGAATAGGAATGCCAGACAATCCCCGGCCCACGCATGGCATAAGACGTGACCCAGAAAGCCGCCAGGACCAGGCAGGCGGTTCCCACGAGGGTTTTCAGCCACGGAAACGCCTTGAACCCCGCCTTGTTTTGATCAAACCAGCCCAGGTGCAGGCCGGCGGCCAGAGCGACGGCGACCGGCAGGCCGATCTTGAACAACTCGGGGAGAATCGGCCGGATGAAATAGACGGCCATTCCCACAAGAACCCACCCCATCAGATTGCGCACCCAGTTCATCCAGCCGCCGGCACGGGGCAGCCGCTGCAGTTGGCCGGAAAAAAGCGCCAATACGAAAAGGGGAAGGCCGAGCCCCAGGCTGAGGGTGAAAAAAATCAGGAACCCGAACCAGGGATTGCCCATGCCGGCCACCCATGTGAGCAGCCCCAGAACAAACGGGCCGATGCAGGGAGCAGCTACCACCCCGAGGGTGAGCCCCATGAACAAACTTCCGAAATAGCCGCCGTAGGATTTTCCCGCCATCTGGGTCAGGGCCCCGGGCAGACGCAGTTCCCAGAATCCGAACAGGCTTGTGGCAAAAAGGACCAGAACCCCTGCCACGACGGCCAGCACAAGGGGGTTCTGCAGCATGCCTCCCATGAGGCCGCCGGTGAAGGCCGCCACCACTCCAAGGGTTGAATTGGTCATGGCAAGCCCCATCAGGTAGCAGAGCCCGTGGGCAACAAGTCGGATCTGACCGGGTTTTTCCCGGTCCGCGCGCCCGCCGAAAAAAGAGACGGTAATGGGAATCATCGGATAAACGCATGGCGTCAGGTTAAGGGCGAGCCCGCCGGCGAAAATACCCAGAAGCGTCAAGGCCATGGCCCAGCCCTGCAGCGATCGGCTGTCCGGAGTTGCGGCCGCAGCTTCAACCGGTGGTGTCTGCCCGGCGGGACTGCTATTGACCGGCAATCCGTGTTCCTGCCATTTCGGAAAACCATAAGGATCGCGGTAAACATTTTTATAACCAAGCGATACGGCCACCCGGGCCGCCGAGTCACTGCGGACTCATGTCAAACCCGCTCAGTAGAATACGATGTTTCGGTCCTTGTCCGTTCCTAAAAATACCGCCAGTTCATCGGCCTTGCGCCAGCGCTCCCACCATGTGGGTTCCATGGAAAAATTAAGCGCACCCTCGATATGTCCGGTGGCAAATTCCCATTCCTGGCGGGTATCAACCAACAGCAGGTCCGAATCCTGCCGGTAAAGATCGGCAAGTTCATCCGTTGTTATGATGCTATAGCCGCCTGCTTTCGCCTCGGCCAATACATCATCCCAGGTTGGCTGCTCAAGCGTCGCCGGACGATTGGCAAACCAGACGGAAAAGACGGTGAGCAGCACCGCCGTCAGCACCAGGAGAATCGAGCTGGTCTTTTTCATGTTCTTTTAATCTCCGAGATCTGCAATTGCCAGGAGTTGCTCGGATTGCGCCACCTTGTCCACCAGGCTCCGGCACATCTGTGTTGGGTCGACACCTTCGCCCATGCATTCGGCCAGTCACAAGTGCACCATGCCGGATACTTTGTCGCCCTCGGATTTTCCGATCAGGTTCATCAGGAAACGCTCCCGGGCATCCTCATCCAGATCGGCCAGAAGTCTTTCCACGACCGTGGTGATTTGGGACAAGGCCTCTTCAGGGGCCATGCGGGAAACAATTTTTAAAAGCTCGTCCATAGCAGTGTCCATAAAGGTTGATTTACCTCCGAATTAAAACGTCTTTCTCGCAGAGAGGAGATCCGATGCCACCTCGCCCAGAGTCTGCAGCACGTCCAGAATTCTCGAATCCGCAAGTTCATAATAGATAAACGGCCCCTCCCGCTCCACCTTGACCAGCAGCGAACGCTTGAGTTCTTTCAGGTGATGCGACACCAGCGGCTGCGACAAATCGAGTTCCTCGACGATTGCCGAAACCGATTTTCGGCCGCCGCTGACAAGCAAAAGAATTTTCAAACGGTTACCGTCAGACAGGCTTTTGGCAAGAAAAGCGGCGCTCTGAAGATGATCGTTGTTCATCCGGCATGCAGCCGGTAAGCCCTTTTCATCATCAGCAGCGATTCGTGAGCCTTGATCGGGATTATCACCCTGCAATATTTGTTTTTCTTTTATGGCTGCCATTGGTCGCTTTGCGAAACTACTTTTGAGGGTCTCGATAAAATGCGTGGATACAACGAAACCCGGGGGATTTTTCAATTTGCTCGGTTTTATGTTCCCAAGCAGATCAGCATATAAATGATCATTTATATGCTGATTCCTTTTCTGTCAATAGAAGAATTTTTCAGGTGCAAATTACAATTCAAAAGGCTTTGAATTTCGCAGGGAGATTGACAGGAATTTGATCGGAAAAAAGGATTCGCCTTCGGCTCAATCAGGATAGAGAATATGCCGGAGCGAAGCGACATCCGAATACCTTCTGGCTCCTGGCTCCTGTATTCTGGATTCTTTTCTAACGAACCAGGGTAATAAAGCCCCTTTCAGGGACAACCAAAACCTGGTCCTCTGGGCCAGAATATTTATTTCTTTTTCAGCATGTCGCCCATTTGTTTTCCCAATTTCAAAGCGGCTGCCATGGCCGTCTCCTGCATTTCAACCGTATTGACACCCACGGAATCGACTGTTGCATTCTCACCAAACATCATTTTAAGACCGGATGTCTGACAT
>JAGXHH010000130.1 GCA_024636355.1 Desulfobacteraceae bacterium
ACCGGGACGATCGGGAACATCTTCTGGTATTTCCGTTTATGAAGGAATTCGAAGAGTTGAAAGGACTTGTCGCAAAAGAGGAAAACCAGGATTTTTACACGGATCCCGGACGCGCCAATATTGAAGTCTTCCTGAAGGTCGTCCCCAGATCCAGGGATCGCAATACCCAGATACGCGACATGAGCAACGTGCTGGCAGGAGGGGATTCCGGAGATCTTGTCGAGGAAATCGAGATTCTGGATGAATTCCTGGATCTCGACACGTTGAGCCTGGACGTCATCGACCTGGGGTACACGGTCGTTGGCAGGGAAAAAGGCGATCTCGTTTCGGCTGTCCTCGAAACCGCACGGGAGCGGATAACGGGTAAAGGAAAAATAGATACCGGCCTTTACCGGGTTGTCGGTGAAAGGATCAGCGTCAGGATCGGCCAAAGAGGCGGATTCTTCACCCACGAAACAGCGCTTTTTGAGGAAGACGATGTGACCGGACTTTTCCATGCGCTCGGGATCAATCTGCCGGACGTGACCGAGTCCGCCTCAGGCAGCCTGCAAAAGGCGGCCGACAACCGGTACCGGTCGGCACAAAAGCCGGATGAAGTATCCGCCCTGCGCTGGTATACCCGAAACATCATCAACCGGTTTCTCACCGGTCAGAGCCGGTATGAACGGGAGCTGGCCGCCAAGCTTAAACTCACCACGGGCAGAACGTTAGATGCACGCTGCCTGGTGGTCACGGTACGGCGGGATGCCGCCGACGGGAAGCTGCAGACCAGCATCGATCTGATGCGCGTGGAAAACCAGATCCACAAAGGGGCGGCAACCGCCCGGCATGCCTTTAATATTTTCTCCGGTTTGCACGCATCGAAACTGGAAGCCGAAGTGCTGCCCGGAGAACACCTGGGGCTGTTCGATCTCTGGCGGCAGCTCCCGGAAGGAACCCACCTGGTCTCCGTCACCCACCGCAATAAAGGCGATATTCTTGCCTACATGGAGGAAAAGCCGTTTCCCCGGAACATGATCGAGCATATCCGGCAAACGAAGAATGCCGTCCTGATTCCCAGCAAACCCGCGACGGTCGACGGCAAAGAGCGTTGGGCCTGGCTTGAGATCAATCCCGAAGATTTCCGGACCATCGCCGTTCTCGATACGGGCGAGCGCGGCGCCATGCTGGAACATGTTCTCGGCAACTGGCAGCAGGAAGGGACCAATTTTGTCGTCGGCGCGCTTATCGGCGTCGATGCCGCCATATGGTCGATGAGCACCTTTTCACTGGCGTTGGAAGATTATGATGAAATCAAGAAGCAGGCCCAGGAATTTGCAAAGGGGCTGGCTGAGAATCTGGACATAGGGGGCACCCCCAGTGTCAGTGCCTCCCTGGGGCCTGTCAGCGGCAGTTTTGACCTGGTATCCGGAGAAAAAGCTGTCTCCCAGAACCTGCTCGGGTATTCAAAAGGTTTTTCCGCCGGGGTGAGCCTGTTCTTTTCCATACCGGATTAGATTTGCGGGTAGATGAGAGAGATTATACAAGGAGAAAACGATAACGGCAGATGAACAGGAAAAGGACGCAAAACTACCGGAGTCGGTTCCAGTGGCTTGTCCGGGGTGAATACCCCGCCCCCGCCCCTCTCCCCCGGTTTTTTGAGCCGCCTTCCTAAATTGTTTTTCAGTGGAATGATTCGTTTATAAGTGTATCGGACAGAAAAAACAATCAGACAAACACTGATTTTTTGATCGGACAAATGCGGAAAAGGGGAACGGGGGAGCGTCTTTATTTTTAGACAATCACGATCTCTTCGCGGAAAGTCCCCAGCTGCTCAAGGCCGGTTTCCGTGACCACATGGGTGTTTTCAACACCCACCACGCCTTTTTCCGGCAGGATTATTTTTGGCTCCAGGGCGATGATCATACCTGTTTCCAGCGGCATCTGCTGCCCCTTTGCCAGGAAGGGAAATTCATCGAGTTCCAGACCGACGCCATGTCCGATAAATCGGATTCGCTGATCGCCGACTCCCATGAAATAATCGCCCAGGCCCCGGGCGCCTGCTTCGGTGACCGCCAGGTCATAGAGCTCGCCGCCGGTAACGCCCGGTTTGGCTGCGGCTTTGATGATCTCCTGGATATCGATCATGGCATTGTGGGCGGCGGTTAACTCGGCCGGAAGATCCCCGAGGGAGAATATCCGCGTGTGGTTCGACAGGTAGCCGTCAAGTGCGAAGACGAGGTCGACCAGCACCGGTTCATGGCGACGGATCGGCCGCATGCTCGATCCCTGAGCAATGGCCGGATTGACACCGATGCCGCCGGTGGGAGACGACAGGTAGCTGGGAGCCGCAGCGGCGGCCCCTGCCATGACGTGCCCGTAAAAAAGCTCCGCCCCCCACAGCCGCATACGCACGATCCCTTGGTGTCCCCATTTTCTGGCCTCTGCTTCGATCCGGCCGGCAAGCTCAATCTCGGTCATGCCTTCTTTGAGAAGCGACGGCACCGCAGCCGCCAGGCGGTCGGAAAATCCGGCGGCTTTGCGGATTAATCCGATTTCGTAAGGCGATTTGACGGCACGGTTCATCCGGATACCCGTGCTGATGTCGACCATTCGGCTGGTATCGAACAGGCGGGAAAAGCTCAGGTACTGGCTGGTCGGCAGGACATCGAATTCGAGGCCGAGTGCCGCCGGTCGGCCAATCCCGTGTTGCTCGAGGATGTCGGGGATTTCACGCGGACTCGAAAAGGGAACAATCCGCGCTATCGCCGATTCTGCTCTGGCCCGATCGATATCTTTTCGAACCATCAGTACCGGTTTTCCTTTCCTGTGAACGGATTGAGATCATCATCGAAAACATTGTTTGCATAAATGTTTTATGTTTTGCTTTTTAGTTGAAACTCATACTAAAAACGTTTATTAATTGAATTCATAAACTTATTTCTTTTCTTCCGGGCACCGTTTCCTGAAGTCGGATGTATTGCATTTTCGGCCTTTCGGCCGACTTTTTTTATTCGATGCAGGCGGTTTTCCATTCACTTTTTGTTAATCTTACCACTAAAAGGGGGGCGCATGAAGTCAACGATTATGGCGGAATTTGAAAAAACCGCGAACAAATTCAGTGACCGGATCGCTTTGAAGTGTAAAGTCGGGGGGGAATGGAAAGAAACCACCTGGGGAGAGTACTACCGGCAGGTCCGGACAACCGCCCGTGCCTTCATGGCGCTTGGCCTTGAAAAAGGCAAAGCCGTCAGCATTCTCGGCAACAATTGTCCCCAATGGTTCATCAGCGATCTTGCCGCTGTTTTTGCCGGGGCGGTTCCGGGAGGAATCTACACCACAAACAGTCCGGAGCAATGCCACTATATCGCCCATCACAGCGAGGCGAATATCGCCATTGTGGAAAATGCCGAACAATTGGCAAAATTCAAGGCCATCCGCGACGATCTGCCCGACCTGAAAGCGATCGTCCTGATGAACGGCTCGGACCCGGACCCACAGGTTTATTCCTGGTCGGAACTGCCGAAACTATCGAAACGCGTTCCTGAAAAAGAACTCGAGGCAAGGATCAAGGCCCAGAAACCGGATGACTGCTGCACCCTGATCTACACTTCCGGCACCACCGGAAACCCCAAAGGCGTCATGATCAGTCACGACAACATCGTCTGGACGGCATCCCAGGTGATCAGCCTGATAAAGGCCGACCATGAAGACCAGATCATCAGCTATCTCCCTTTGAGCCACATCGCCGAACAGGCGGTCAGCCTCCATGCGCCTTATCTCATGGGGAGTACGGTCTGGTTTGCCGAAAGCCTGGACAAGCTGGGGGAAAACCTCCCCGAGGTTCGCCCCACGGTTTTTGTCGGCGTCCCCCGCGTCTGGGAAAAGATCCAGGGAAAAATGGTGGCCGCCGGCGCTCAGGCCCCGCCTCTGCGTAAAAAAATCGCCCTCTGGGCCAAAAAGAAAGGGCTGGCCGGCGCCTATGCATTCCAGGACGGCAACCCGATGCCGTTTATGTACGGCCTGGCCGACAAGATCGTTTTTTCCAAAGTCAAGGAACGCCTCGGGCTCGACCGGTGCAGGGTATTGATCACCACAGCCGCCCCGATCGCCCTGGACACCCTGGAATTCTTTCAAAGCCTCGGCGTGCCGGTAACCGAAGTCTACGGTATGAGCGAATGCACCGGGCCGGGCACCGTGTCGTTGCCGGAACCCCACAAGTTCCGGATCGGGTGGGCCGGTCCTCCTGTGCCTGGAACGGAAATTAAAATTGCGGAAGACGGGGAAGTCCTCATGCGCGGCCGGCATGTATTCAAAGGGTATTTCAAGAACGAAGCGGCCACGAAAGAGAGCCTCGATGCGGACGGCTGGCTCCATTCCGGCGACGTGGGCACCATAGATGAGAAGGGATTCCTGAAAATCACAGACCGGAAAAAGGAACTGATCATCACGGCCGGCGGCGAAAATATCCCGCCCCAGGTGATCGAGGGAAAACTCAAGGCGATCCCCGTGATCAACCAGGTGGTGGTCATCGGTGACCGGCGCAAGTACCTGAGTGCGCTCTTTACCCTGGATCCGGATAAAATCGACGCGGAAATAAAAGCCGCCGGGAGCCCGGCCCAAAGCATGGAGGAGGCCGCTCGTTGCCCGACGTTTAACGCCTACCTGATGGGGAAAATAGAGGAGATCAACAAGAGCCTCGCACGGGTCCAGACCATCAAGAAATTTGTCATCATCCCCGAGGAATTCTCTGTGGAAGGCGGTGAACTCACGCCTACCATGAAAATGAAGCGTAGGATCGTCAACGATAAATATGCCGAGCAGATCGAGAGCATGTACCCGGCCAGTTTCAATTAATTCCGCTGCCGTTTAAAAGCCTGTTTGCGCGCCGATCCCGAAGAAGAACGGGGTCGGCGCGTTTTTTTTCTACCCGGCATCCGTTTTTGCCGACAAGCTTTTCCGGAGCGGAAAGGAAAAGATTGTCGCAAATTTACTGTTCCTTTTCCTCGCGACAAATACATTCCCGTTCACCGCATTCATCGCATATAAAAGTCGCTTCGATGTGATCCGCATCATTGCTTTGAACGGGCGCCTTCGGTTGGCGCAGAAAATAATAAAATACGATTACCGCCAGGAATAAGATCACCAGGTATTCCATCGTTTAACCTCTTGGATGTCAAATTGGTATCAAGGATGCTGCTCTCCTGCTTTTAAAATATGCAATCGGAACGATTCCGCCACTGATCAAGAATATTTCTGCTGATCTGTCGATCCACAGGCTGCCTGCTGACATTTCTTTCACGTTTTGGCGTTCATCGGGTATTGATCTTCGGCCGAATTCAAGCTACTGATCTCTTTTCAAGATTCATAAAAAATCGGAAATTCAAAGCAAGGAAGTATAATGATTGACCCCGATGTACATGCTAAATTTATAGGTCAGGGCCAGATGCTGGCCAATCGCGTAAAAAAACGCTTCCGGCACCTTTCCAAGCGGTTTGCCCGGGAAAATATCGAGGTGTTTCGGCTTTATGACTGGGATATTCCGGAAATCCGCGCCGTGGTCGACTGGTACGCCGGCCATCTGGTCATCGGGGAATACATGCGGACGCAGTCGGTATCTGAATGGCTGCCGATGATGGGTGATGCCGTGGCGCAGGCATTGGATGTACCGATGGAAAAGGTGCACTTAAAGGAACGGCGTGCCGGCAAACACGATGGAAAACGCTATGAACGGATCGATCATACCGACCGGAAGATCATCGTCTCCGAAAGAAACCTCAAATTTTTAGTCAACCCCTATGATTACGTGGATACCGGCCTGTTTTCCGATCATCGCAATACCCGGCAGATGGTCCTGGAAATGGCTGGCGGAAAAGACTTTCTGAACCTCTACTGCTACACCGCCGCATTTTCCTGTTATGCGGCCCTGGGCGGCGCCCGGTCAACCGTCTCCGTGGACCGGTCCGAAACCGTTATCGCCTGGGCGCGTGAAAACATGGCGCTCAACAACATACCGGAAGAAAGCAACCGGCTGGTTCAATCCCACACGTTCGATTTCCTGAAAAAAGCCGCCAGAAATGGGCAGACCTACGATCTTGCCGTGGTCGATCCCCCATCGTATTCCACCACCCTTACCCGCAACGAGGCATTTGACATCCTGCCGGATCATCCGAAACTCCTTGAGGCGGTCGTGCAGGTGATGACAAAAGGCGCCACGATTTTTTTCTCCACCAACCACCAGAGTTTCGAACCCCGCATGGAGCACCTGAGCGTCACCGAAATAACCGAGATTACCGAGAGCACAATCCCCGAAGATTATGTCAGCAAGCGCAAAATGATCCATCGATGCTGGGAGATAATCGTTTAAGGGCGTTCAAGGTTCAAGGTTCAAAGTTCAGAGTTCAAGGTTCAAGGTTCAAGGTTCAAAGTTCAAGGTTCAAAGTTCAAAGTTCGAGGTTCGAGGTTCAGGGTTCGAGGTTCAGGGAAGTTGTTTTAGGATTAGGGTACAGGGTTGGTGAAACCGTATATGTGTGCCGTAGGGGCGGGTTTCAAACCCGCCCGAATTTCCTCATTATCTCCGTAGTTTCGTAAATTTGCCCGCGGTTTCGCTCGTACAAGGGCGGACACGCAGGTCCGCCCCTACGATTTGAACCTTGAACCTTGAACCTTGAACCTTGAACCTTGAACCGCTTTTAACTATCTCTTGTATTCATCAATCAGCGAAAAAACCCACGGCCGGAAAGCGATCAAAATGCCCGTGTTGTGGCTTTTTTCCTGGGGAAGCGCCTTGTCGATCTCGGTGAGTTCATAATATTCCTTTAAAAGCCGATCAATCTTTTTCAGCATGACCGATCGGGAACCGTCCGAGAGTTTTCCGGTGTCGAAGGCGAGCCGTTCATCGACCTGGTCAAAGGCGGCATTCATAAATTCCTGCCGGACCCGGCTTTCGTATGTCTTTGCGATCGGGCCGTCTTTGCGCCAGGAAATATTTTTCTGCGTCAGCAGGCGAACCCGGTTGTCCGAATGGAGCTCTACGAGTTTTAAGCGATCGAGTTCCAGGAGAAACTGCAAGGATTCCGTCTCGGATATCTTGTAATCCCGCACAATGCTGTCCGGTTCCCGCCCGGTCAGGAGCAGGTAGGAAAAGATGAGCAACTTCGGATTTTCCGAAAGGATAATTTCCTGCTCGAGTGTCAGCACGTTCGGACCGCTTTCTGAATTTGTGCTGAGCTTGGCCAGATCATAAAAGCTCAGATCGAGCAGGTTGCTGATCTCTTCGAGCCGCTTCAGCGAAAAGCTCTGTTCCGAAAAAAGCCGCTTGACGCTTGCTTCGCTCAGGCCCAGTGCCCGGGCCACCTGCTGGTAGGTCATTCCTTTTGCTTTCAGGCATTTCTTTAATGTGTTTACTAGTTGGATTGTCTGGCTCATTTTATTTTGATTCCTTCCTCCTTGTACTTCGTTTCCCAGGCATCGTGCTTATAGTCGTGCTCGCGCCTGGAATCGTAATCGGTTTGCCTTTGCCCCATTTCTGCGGCCCTCGAATTCGCCCTTAGTAAGCATTCCATCATTCCATGTACATCGGCTGTGCAAGGTATGCCTGTATTTCCGGTGGCTCCGGATTTTTAAAAACAATCATTCCGCCTTTTATCATGGGGGGATTCGAACACTTATGAACATATCTTTCAAAGTGGCACAAATATTGTATTGATACACGACCGAACAGCGGCGAAAAAAGCCGGGGGTAAATCCCCACCGTGAGAATCGCCTCAATACGGGTAATACAAGCGGTATCAATATGCAATACCTAAAAAAAAAGTATTGTATTTTGTTTTGCTTGTTTCTATGCTTCGACTCTCGATCCAGAGGACCAATGACGCTTAAAACCGATAGAAGAAGGGATAGATAATGACAAATAACAAAACCGCAGTCGTGTTTCCAGGGCAGGGAACTCAGAGGCCCGGCATGGGAAAAGATTTCTACGACAATATCGCCGCAAGCCAATACGCTTTCGTTGAAGCGTCCGAAGCTCTGGGGTGGGACGTGGCAGCCCTTTGCTTCGGAAATGATGACAAAATCAACCTGACCGAATACGCTCAGCCGTGCATACTGACCACGGAGATCGCCATGCTGAGGGGACTTCGGTTCGAATACGGCTTTTCGCCGGAGTATTACGGCGGCCACAGCCTGGGTGAGTATGCGGCACTGGTTGCCGCAGACGCCATGCCGTTTGCCGAAGCGCTCCGGACGGTACACGCCCGCGGGCGGCTCATGCAGCAGGCGTCTGCACCGGGAGTCGGGGCGATGGCGGCACTGATCGCCGAGGACCTCGACGTGGACGTGATCCGAAAAGCCCTGGAAGGGCTTGCCATTGATGTGGCCAATATCAATTCCGCAGACCAGGTCGTGATCAGCGGAGGCGCCGACGTGATCGCCCTGGCCGAAGAGCGGTTAAGGGCTGCCTTCGGCAGCGAAAAGGAACTGCGCTTCGTTGCGTTAAATGTCAGCGCACCGTTTCACAGCCGGTTCATGATGACCATAAAAGATGCCTTCCGGGATGTCCTGAACTCGGTTTCCTCAAGGTTTAACCCGGACAATGCCGGACGGGTGACCTCCAATGTGACCGGACGGTTTCATACGGGGAGCACGGAAACCATCATAGATGTGCTCGTCGCCCAAATCAGCCAGTCGGTGAACTGGCGGGAGAACATGCAGGTGTTGTCCGAAAAGGCCATGACAATCTATGAAATCGGGCCGAACCGACCGCTGAAAAACTTTTTCAAGAGCATTGGCGTCACCTGCCGATCCATCACCACGCTGTCCGCTGCCCGGCGGGAATTTGCATAAAATTTCAAGTGAGTTATCATGATACAATTTGACAGAGATTTCTGGGCCGTCATTATCGGCGGATCGAGCGGCTTCGGCCTGGCCACTGCGAAGAAACTCGCCCGGCACGGCATGAATCTGTGCATCGTGCACCGGGATCGACGGGGGGCCATGTCCCGCATTGAGCCCGAATTCGAAACGCTAAAAGCCGCCGGGGTGAAATTGGCCACGTTTAACCTGGACGGGCTTTCATCCGAAGGCCGGACCCGGGTGCTCGACACGCTTGAAGGCGAACTCGGCGCGACCGGAAAAATCCGGCTGCTCCTTCATGCCGTCGCCTTCGGAAATCTTAAACTTCTGGCGCCGTATTACCCGTCCGGTATGCAGGAGGCGACTCGTTCAACGATTGCTTCCGAAGTAAACGTTGCCCCGGAAACGCTTGACCGGATCATCCGTGAAACATTTGAAAACGGAGCGGACAACCTGTACACGCTGCTCGATCCGCCCGGGTACGCAAACGACCGCTTGCTGGACGCCGAGGATTTTTCCCGCACGCTGCAGGCCATGGGATCGAACATTCTGGAATGGGTCCAGGATATTTATCAGCGTGGACGGTTTGCAACCGATGCGCGCGTCCTGGGTCTGACAAGTGAAGGAAACAGCGTTGCGTGGCGGGGTTATGCGGCGGTTTCCGCCGCTAAAGCCGTTCTTGAATCGGTTTGCCGGGCCATGGCCGTCGAGTTCGCACCGTTCGGCATCCGGTCGAATATCATACAGGCAGGCGTTTCCGACACCGCCGCCCTGCGGGCCATCCCGGGCCACGATCGGATCAAGGCCAACGCGGGCCTGCGAAATCCCCTCGGGCGCCTGACCACCCCGGAAGACGTGGCAAATGTGATTTTTCTCCTCTGCCTGGAAGAAGCCGCCTGGATCAACGGCGCACTGATCTGCGCAGACGGCGGAGAGCGGATAGGGTGAATAGAAAGAAGGTTCAGGGTTCAAGGTTCAGGGTTCAAGGTTGAAGGGCAAAAGCCGGAGATTTCCGGTGACCTCGACCTTTGAACGGCAGGGCGGACACGCAGGTCCGCCCCTACGGTTTTAACCCTGAACCTTGAACCCTGAACCTTGAACTTATATCTATGAAATATACCGAATTTTTAGAGCAGAATCAGTTCACCTTCGAAAACCTGCTGGCATTTTCCTACGGCCGCCTGATTGAAGATCCGCCCGAAGGTTTTGACGCCCAGCTCCCGGCCCCGCCGTTTTTAATGATCGACCGGATTCTTTCCATTGAAAAAAACGGCAACCGGGGGCGGATCGTGGCAGAGCAGGATATTCGGCTCGATGCCTGGTATTTCCAGTGCCATTTTCCGGGAGACCCGGTGCAGCCCGGCTGCCTGTGCGTGGATGCGGTCTGGCAGCTCGTCGGTTTTTACGCTGTCTGGAGCGGGGCGCTCGGCGCCGGAAGGGCGCTCGGGTGCGAAGAAGTGGTCTTTTCCGGCCAGATACGCCCCCACAACAAGGTGGCGCGGTATGAGATCGATGTCCTGCGATATCGGGACTTGAAACAGGCCGGCTCCAGCATCGCCATTGCCGATGGGAACGTATTTATCGACGGCGAACAGATCACCACGGTCAAAAAAGCCCGCGCCGGCATTTTCAAGGGAATTACCTACAAGGATTACCCGAACCATTCGCCCAACAGTCTGGGCGGCATCAGTAAGGCATAGCAATTATGGAAAATACCTTAGATAATAAGCCGGTGGCCATTGTTACCGGCGGCGGAACCGGAATCGGTGCGGCCTGTTGTGCGGCACTTTCCGACAGCGGTTTTCATGTTGGCATTCATTACAAATCCAGCCGGCAGCCGGCCGAGGCGGTCCTCTCCCGGATAAACGGGCAGGGGTTTCTGCTGCAGGCAGACCTGACGGACACCGAGCAGGTGGAAGCAATGGTCCGGCAGATAAAGGACGAAACCGGCCGGGTCGATGTACTCGTCAATAATGCCGGGATCTCCATCGATGAAGCGATGCATTCCATGAAGATCGAACAGTTCGACGCCCAGCGATCGATTCTCCGAGGGGTCTGGTACCTGACCAAGCGCATCCTGCGGCTTTTCATGATGCGCCGTTCGGAAGGCCGGATCATCAATATTTCGAGCGTGGTCGGTCACACCGGAAATGCCGGGCAGATTCCGTACACCATGGAAAAAGCAGCCATGGATGCGATGACCAGATCGCTGGCCAAGGAACTGGCGGGGCGGAACATCCTCGTAAATTCTGTGGCGCCCGGTTTTATCGATACGGATATGACCCGCGG
>JAGXHH010000131.1 GCA_024636355.1 Desulfobacteraceae bacterium
TCTTGGCTGTTCTTTCCCGGGGCGTTGCCCCGGGCTGGTATGTGATGCCCTTTTCAGGGCATTAAGCTCTCACTTACTGGAGTTTTCCCGATAACCAGAATTCGCAATTCAGAGTTTGCTATTCACAATTCGCAATTGATTCGAAAGATTAAATCTAAGGCAAATTGTGGATAGTCAATTGCCAATTGCCAATTGCGAATTGATAATTACTGGAGCAAAGCGGATAACAAGATAAAATAATACAGTGATCCGTTACAGCCACCTGTTTCGCGAAAATGTCCCGGAAAAAAAGCAGCAATTCTCGATGAACGTCGAAAGGCTCTGTAGGAGCGGGCCATGCCCGCGAGGGCGGATGCATTTTCGCGGGCATGGCCCGCTCCTACGTGATCACCCGTTAATCACAGAACCATTTCACCGAGAATTGCTGGTAAAAAAGCCTTTTCGCCCGATCCACAACAAGACCTGGGATATCAGGGCGAGTACCGGCAGTTCAATGAGCGGTCCGACCATCAGGGCAATTGCCACGAGCGGCGCATCGGGGAAGGCGACCAGGGCGATGGCCAGGGCGATCGGCGAGTTTCTGGCCAGTATCGTGAAGCTCAAGGAGACGAAGTTTTCATAATCGCTCCTGAGCCATTTGCTGACAACAAAGGCGAGCAGCAGGTTGCCGCTGAAAAAGATCGCCAGCGGCGGCAGGAGTTCCAGCAGCATCTGGGGATTTTGCGCAATTGCCCTGCCTTCCGAGGCAAAAACGGCCATGATCGTAAGCGCGAGCAGCACGATCTGCCCCGGCTGGATTACCGGCAGCAGCTGTTTTTCCAGCCATGCTTCGGTTTTGCAGCGGATGATAAGATAGCGCAGGCTGTTTGCCGCAAAAAACGGCAATACCAACACGAGAAGGACACTTTGAAGGATCAGGGGCCAGTCAATCGATAAAACCGTGCCCGCCAGGAAAAGGATGTAGACCGGCAGCAACAGCAGTTGCAGCACCAGGTTCACCGGCAGCAGCGCGGTGCTCAATGCCAGCGAAGCCGACCCACAGCGCCGGATGATCGTGCAGGAACAGCCAGCCCAGCAGCCACGCCAACAGCGGCGTCCAGATAAAGTTTATCATCAGACTGGCGGCGGCGACCCTGCGGTACGCAAACGCGTCCGCAAACCCCTGCAGCGGGACGTGGAGAAACACACCCGTGAGCATCAGCATCAGCAGCGGCAGGATGAAATGTCCCGCATAGCGCGAAATCCCGGGGTCGCTGCCCAGGGCGAGCCCGACGAAAACGGCGGCCAGGATGATAAATGATTGTGCTTTTTCCGCAAAAAACATCAAGGGCTTTTCTCAATAAACTGCCACGGACGCGTTATCCTCGCGCAGCTTCTGCCGCGATCCGCCTGGCAACGAAACTGACAGGCACTATCTCAGAGTTTCGAACAGTGCTTCTATCCGGGTTTTCAGCTGGCCGATGTCGCCCTGGGAATAGTCGGATTCCACCTTCAGGAAACCAATGCCATGCTGTTCGGCAACATGATTTCCGATCTTGTAGGATTCCAGGTTATAGGCGTGGCAGGCCTGGAGAATAAAATCGATCACCGCGTCCGGTCTGTATTTCTCGATCATATCCGATAGCGCGTGCAGTCTGCCCGTGTTGGGGGTCATGCAGGCACACGGAATCCTCAGGTAGCGTTCGGCGATGGCCCCTATGGGATCGCCCGTGTTCTCCTCGATCTCGCCGTTAAAGACCTTGATTCCCGTGCAGGAGTCCGGGGCGACGACCACTCCGCCGGCCTCTTCGATCACATTGAAGATCTTGGTGGCATCCCCCCCGATCGGACATCCCGTGACCAGTACGCGGGGCGAATCGGGTTTGCCGAAATAGACGCCTTCCGCCACCCGCTTTTCGAGCTTTTCTATCGATTGCTCCAGCAGCGGAATGATCTCCGGCCCGGTGGAGGGAAGCGCCAGGAAACTGATGTCGTAGATTTCCCGCCAACTGATCACCGGCGGATGCATGGCGGCATATTCGAAAATCTTTCGCGCCAGGCGGTTTTTGCGATTCGACCACTTAATCGATGCTTCCACCTGCTCATCGGTTGCATGGACCCCGAGGGTCTCTTCAAGGAATTTCTCAAGCCTCAAAATCATTTGCTTCCAGTTGTCCCTTGCTTCGGGCTGGTCCGGCATCTGAGGAAGATCCATCACGTGCATCGGCCTGAGTTCGGATATGAGTTCAAACATCTTCTTCTTGCCGTCGCATGTCGTTTCCGCAACCACCGCATCGGCTAAGGCGAAGAACGGACAGGTGCCTTCCATGACGAACCCGTAGCTCGACTTGATCAAGTCGCACAGGTTTGCCGGAAGTACCGATTCGGCCGTTTCGATCGGAACCCGCGAAAACGAGCACAACACGGCGGGCACGATTCCCATTGCCTGCAAAAGCTCGATGGGGGCATACCCGCAGTAGATGCCCACAACCGGCGACCCTTTTGCCTTTCTTCCCTCTACATACTTCAACACCCGTTTTGACGGGGGTTCCCCGGCCAGGCCGTCATTGACAAGCGGCTCGACAGGTTTTCGGCTGTTCATAACTTTTCCTCTTGAATACGGGTTGACTCTGATTGCCGATCGGCGCTTCGATTGCGCATCCTTTGATAACCCGGCGGGCAAGCCGCGGTCAAATTGATTATATCCATCATATATGTTTCAATCATCGACATAATCTATAGGAAGAGAAAAAACTCATAGAAACCGGCTGCTGAACCATTTGCGGGAGACGAATCGAGTTGACGCAATATACCGGTGCCCGGGCTACAGGCCCCCGTTTCCTCGGGCACCGATACGATCTTTTTTCCACCTGCTTACCGGTGTTTCCTTTTCTCCGGGGCCGGAATCAGCAGGACCGGCGCGACCGAACGGCGCGCGACATTGTGACTTACACTGCCGAGCACAAGCTCCCCACGATCAAGGAATGCCCTTCATCGGCTGCGACCCGGACAATCTCCTTTTTGGGCGCGCCGACCACTGTTCGTACCTCCACTGCAAACCCCTGATCCTCCAGAAGCGCCTTCTGTTCGTCCAGCATCGCCTCGAGCCGATCGGTATGGTACGACAGACCGGCGGATGCGGCATCTCCGAAACTGAGGCATTGAAGCAGCAGGCAGTGCTGCGCCCCGAAGGTTCTCAGTTCGGCCAGGCAATTGACCACGGCATAGGAGGCCGGGGAAAGATCGGTGGCGACAATAAAGCGTTCAAACATAACGGGCTTCTCCTTATGTCAGATTGTATGGATCACACCGTTTTGATGTCGGGTGCCGTCGGAAACCAGGACGTGGTCCGGTTGGCGATCTTGACCAGAAACAGCATCACCGGCACTTCCACCAGCACCCCGACGATGGTGACCAGAACCGCGGGCGACGCGGCCCCGAACAAGGTAATGGCCACGGCCACCGCGAGTTCGAAAAAGTTGGAGGCGCCGATCATGCCGGCGGGCGCGGCGACATTATGCGGCATCCTCAGTTTTTTGGCCGCCAGGTACGCAATGAAGAAAATCAGAGTTGTCTGAATGATCAGGGGAACCGCGATCAGAACGATATGCAGGGGGTTGCCGAGAATCACATCGCCCTGGAAGGAAAAAATGAGCACAAGCGTCAGCAGCAGCCCCCCGATGGTGATGTTGTTGAATTTGGGGATGAATGCCTGGTTGAAATACTGCTCCCCTTTGTTCTTGATCACAAAGTGACGCGTCAATATGCCCCCGGCAAGCGGGATCACCACAAACAGGAAGACCGACAGGAAGAGCGTATCCCAGGGTATGGTGATACCGCCGACTCCCAGCAGCAGCGCCACGATCGGCGTAAAGGCGACGAGAATGATCAGGTCGTTGGTCGCCACCTGCACTACCGTGTAGGCGGGATTCCCCCGGGTCAGATGGCTCCAGACAAAGACCATGGCCGTGCATGGGGCCGCGCCGAGAAGCACGGCGCCGGCGAGATAATCCCTGGCCAGGTCCGGCGGAATCAATGCTTTAAACACCACATAGAAAAAAAACGCGGCAATGCCGAACATGGTAAACGGCTTGATCAACCAGTTGACGGTCCAGGTGATAAACAGGCCTGTCGGGTTCTTGCCGACATCCTTGATGCTGGCAAAATCGACCTTCATCATCATGGGGTAAATCATCAGCCAAATCAACACCGCGATGGGGATCGACACCTTCGCGTATTCGAATTGGGCCAGGACCGAGGGGACGGCCGGGAGGAATTTTCCGATCAGGACCCCGGCGACCATGCACAGGATGACCCACAGCGTCAGGTTTTTCTCAAAAAAACTGATTCCGGCTGTTTTGCTCTGCTTCATTTTTCAAAATCTCCACTCATCATTGTTTTGACCATTTGAGCTAACCAGTAAAATATCCCGATCCCGCCACTCAGGCGGCATACAGTGCCCGCAGGTTCTCCGCCCCGTTCAACTCCTGCGGGACCCACGGGGAAATCACCGTTCTTTGAGCGTGTCGATCGAGGATTTCCTTCAGGTAGGACATCTCGTCGGCGCCTTTGGCGCAAAGCGCCGGATCACGGGTTCCGGAGAAGGCAAAGCAGCGGTTGACGATCCACCCGTAGGGTTCGATACCGGCCCGGCGCAAATCGTCCTGCAGGGCGGACGCCTCATGCGTCGGCGTGGCCTCGGGGAGCGCCACGATGAGCATCGATTTCATCATCAGCATTCTCCTTCGCCACAGCATGGACCATTCGCTGCGGCTGCCGGGAAAGGCGACAATACCGGCTTGTTTTTGATTCCTAATGCTTCAAGCAGTTCGTCCTTTTCGGGATAACGGTCCTGAAGCCACAATTGATCATCGATGAATATAAAAGGAAGTCGTTTTTCTCCGCCATTGCTGAGCATCGCCTTGACCTCGGTATTTTCGACGAATGCTTGCGGCTCCTGCCCCAGGTTGTATCGCTCCACACGGATACCCGGCTGGCGGAAACAAATTTCAGCGTTCCGGCAAACTGCGCGAGCACCGGATCCCGGCCCGCACACGCCGGAGGAACAGCACAGGGCCGGGTCGTAGATTTTCAAAACATGCTGTCTCGATTCCTTTGTATCGTTCATGGTGTTCTCCTTGTTTCAGTCATTACATTTTTTCTCTTTTTGCTGTCGGCAGAGAGCCTCTGGACCGGATGAAAGAATCGTTTCCAGAAGCGACTGATCCGCGGCGATTTCCGGTGAATCGGATAATGATTCGAGCAGCCACTTGCGTAAGTGCTCCGGAAACGGTTCGGCAAGGCGATAGTAGACCCACCGTCCATCCTTGCGGTTTTTTACAAGCCGGGCATTCTGCAGAAGGCTCATGTGGCGGGATACGGTCGCCGTCGACAGGTTCAGCATCTCCACGATCTGGCACACGCACAGTTCGTCGCACCGCATTAAAGCCGCCGTCACCCGCATCCGGCTTCCATCCCCCAGGGCTTTTGCAATTTTCAGCGGAAGTTCCATTTTTTTTACACCTGATTATTTATTTAGCCAATTAACGAAATGGAAAATAAGCTACAAGCAATCTCTTGTCAAATCCTTTTTTAAAGAGCAGGGCAATCGAACGGATTAAGTGAAGGAAGTGAAGGTGTCAAAGCTTGAATTATGAATAAATATTGACAATCCTTGTGGTGTTTATTATTCAACCATCATGGGCAGGGCATGGCGAATTGAATATGAGGGTGCCTACTATCATCTGATGTCCCGCGGCAACGACGGGAAGGAGATTTATCTTGATGATGATGACAGGCGTTTATTTTTGGAAACCCTTTCCGAAATGTCGGAGCGGTTCGAGGTGGATATTTTTGCCTACGTTCTGATGTCGAATCATTATCATCTGCTGGTTCAGACCCGCCGCGCAAATCTTAAAAAAGCCATGCATTGGTTGGGAACCACTTATACTCGCCGATTCAACAATCGCCACGGCAAGAGCGGCCATCTGTTCCAAGGGCGTTATAAATCCATTCTGGTTCAAGATGATGCCTATATTATGCAGCTGTCATTCTATATCCACCGGAATCCGTTGAGGGCCGGAATAGTGGGACGGCTTTCTGATTACACATGGAGCAGCTACCATGTTTATGCGTATGACAAAAAAAAACCGGACTGGCTGTTAACGGATCTGATTCTTTCTTATTTTAAGGGGCCGGATCCGCATAAGCTGTATCGCAACAAAGTCCAGCGATATGCCGGGGAAGAAAAGCGCCTGATGGAGGATCTGCACCATGGACTGCTTTTTGGTACTCAAGACTTTACCGATGACATCCGCAACCGCTTTCTGCCGTGTATCCCCTATAAAGATTTGCCACAGCAGAGGTTGCTGGAAAAAAAATTTGATCCTGTCGAGCTTATTGCCGAAATTTCAAAAGCACTTCGAATCGATGTAAATAAAGTCATTAAATCAGGACGGGTGCGGGGGAATGACAAGCAGAGTAGAGATTTGATCGTCTATTTCATCTGGAATACCGGACGCCTGTCTAACACAGAGATCGGCGCACTTTTTAATATGAGCTATTCAGCGGTGAGCCACAGTGTGAAGTCCTTCAAGGAAAAATTAAATCAAAGCAATAAATTAAAACTGCAAGTGGAGAAATTCAATTCACAATTCAAGCTTTGACACTTTAACATTGACACTTTAACAGAACGTGTTCCCGATCAAAACCTATGTTCGGTATTAAGTCGAAGGCAGGGCTTAAGCGCCACCCAGTGTCATCGTGCAGCATGAGGAAGTTTTTCAGGTGATCATCGGTGTTGCCGATCATCGTGTTGAATACCATCTGCCGGTATAGCCTTTGAAGGTCATGAACAGGTTGTGATGAAATATGCCGGATAACTTCTGCCAGGTCGCGGTAGCTGGCATTATAATAATCATCGGCCTTGAGCAGTGTTTGCATGCTAACCAGGTGATTTCGACCTCCTGCCGCATTTATATCGAACCGCTTCACCAGCAGGCATTTTCTCATTGTACCCAGCTGTTTAAGCCTCGTCTCGGCCGTGTCTATCCCCGCCCGGCGACCCACTTCCATTGCCGCTGCCTCTAAGCTTACCACGTCCATTTGGTCCCTGGCGCTGGCAAACTTTGCAAGGTATGAGGCATTTTCGTCCTCGACAAGTGCTTTGGGCCTGGCCCCGCCAGGCGAACTGCCAGCCTGGAACAAGAGGGAAAGTTCATCGTCGGCTGCGGCAGCGGGTTCCAACTCGAATTTTTCAACGAGCAATGCCAGTTCCTGCAAGTGCTGGCTGGAGACACTTGTTGTTTCAGGTCCGGGTGATCCCTTTTCCTCGTAGCTCAACGCCCCCAACCCCTTTTTGCCCAATAGCCGTAATAAATCAGGGACAGACTGTTCACCGCGACTTAGCTTGTAATGGCGGATCATGAGTTTCCGGCCCCAGTCATCCGGCAGGCTGTCTTCAAAAACGCCATGGACTCCAGCCCGGGGCCGGTTCGCGTCAAAAGTTTCCGCGGACAAAGGCAGGTTCAGGGGATCGAGCGGAAAGGCCTCGGGGTGTTTCAAGTATTCGGGAGTGTAACGGAACTGTCCCTGCAACCTCCCCCCCCTGGCGGTATCAGAATCAGCGACAACCAGAGTGCCCGCCTTGATACTTTCTCCCGTTGGTAAAGTCAGCCAGACATCAAGTCGGATCATTTGTTCCTCTTTCTTCTGCCACCGGCCCGTTGCCGTTTGTTGCTCTTTTGCTCATATTTTGCAAAAAGATCTTCCTTTTCGGCCAATATATCCTTCCAATCGTCAAGCCGGCCGAGAATGCTGCTGGCAGCTATCCAGTTACCGATCAGGGTCTGTGGCGAACCCTTCTCCATTTGGCTATATGACTGGCGGGTCAGGCCGAGCCGCTGGGCGAACAATTCCTGGCTCTCGTTCCTGGCCAGGCGTGCTTCTTTCAGACGCTGGCCGAGCCGTTTCAAAAGTGACTCGATGGTAATATTATTGTTAAACATATTTAACAATATATTATAAAAATGCCTACTTTGTAAAGTGTTTATTACAAAGTAACGACAACTGGTAGAGATATAACCGGTACGGCAAACGCCTCGCAGGTCCACGTTCTGCCGAAGCTCCCCCATGCCGAAAACGCTATTTGGAAAAGCGAACGGCTGACTTTATGGTTATTTTTCATTGCGGCCATGATGGCCGGGAAATAAGATATTTTCATTAATCTGGTTAAATCTGGTTATCCGGTTCGCTCCAGTGCTGAGCAATCCTGAAAATATCCTCTCGTGGGAGCGCAGGGGAACTCTTCCGCGTCCTCAGCGGCTCTGCGAGAGAAATCATTAACTGGAGTTTTCCGGATAACCATATTCATAAAGACGCGGTTTTTATGGAAGCGCCGGCAATCGAAGGTTGTTGTATCTTGCGCCTTCCATAAAAACCGCGTCTTTATTAGGCACAAAACACAAAAAAAGGAGGTTGTGATATGTTCGCCAGAAAAATGAACGATCGCGTTTTTTGTCTTGGCTCCGTGGACTGGGATAGACGTCTGTAGACCTGATTGTGGCCCAGGCCAAACGTCTGATTAACAGCGTGTCGCTTTATCAGTCTATGGGAGGGGGATTTGTTGTTACCGAGGAGCGTTTAACCTTGTCCAATTTGCCCAAAGCCACAGGAATGATATCGTAAATGCAGATGACAACAACGATATTAAAATAAAAAGGAGGATCAATGAAAGCAACAGACGATCTTAAAAAAGAACACCAGGGAATTGAAGTGATGTTGCGGATTATCGGCGCCATATCGGATAAATCCGCACGCGGTGAAGAAATTTCGGTTCAACATCTTGCTGACATCATGGAATTTCTAACCGTTTTTGTCGATAAATGTCATCACGGCAAAGAGGAGGAGTTTTTGTTCCCGGCCCTGGAGGCTGCGGGCGTTGCACGTGAAGGCGGCCCGGTGGGTGTCCTGCTGCATGAACATGAGCAGGGCCGGAAGCTTGTGGCGAAACTCAAAGAGGCGGTATCAGAATTAAAGACCGGGGACCAGTCCGCGGCTGCCGACATTGCCGAAACCGGCAATCAATATATTGCCCTGCTGACCGACCACATTGCCAAGGAGAATAACGTGCTTTATATAATGGCGGAAGACCGTCTGGATGGAGCTCAAGACGAACGTCTTGTTGAGGCATTTGAAAAGCTTGAGCGCGACCGCATCGGTGTCGGGAAGCGTTATTAAAAACATGGTCCTCCGGGCCAGGTCAGAGGCAAAGGGCTATGCCTGGATTCATCAAGCAGGGAATCCAGGAGCCAGAATTCAGAATCCAGAATAAGGATTCGCCTTCGGCTCAATCAGGATAGAGAATATGCCGGAGCGAAGCGACA
>JAGXHH010000132.1 GCA_024636355.1 Desulfobacteraceae bacterium
CTATAGCCTATAGCCTATAGCCTATAGCCTATAGCCCATCGCCTTACCTTGCCCTTACCCCCGCCCCTTTCTTTTTTAAGGTTTTACAAACGCCGGTGTTTCGTTTATATTTTACGCCGAACATATCCGAATCAAATGCCCTTATCGGAAACAATACCATGCATGAACTCTCGGTTACTGAAAGTATCTTGAACATCGTTATGAAACACGCCCAGACCAACCGTGTAACGAAAGTGGTTTCCATCACACTGCACGTCGGGGAACTCAGCGATCTGGAAAATGAATGGATTCAGCATTATTTCGACTATCTTAGTAAAGACACCGTTGCTCAGGGCGCCCGGCTCAAAATCGAACGGCTTCCCATTGAACTCCAGTGCAAGGCGTGCGGCCGGAAATTCCAGATTGAAAAATCGGCCCTCGGTCAGTCGACCTGCCCGGACTGCAATGCTGTCGGCGATTTTACACTGGTATCCGGACGGCAGTACTACATCAAGGAAATGGAGGCGATATAGTCCATGGATGATATAAAACTCATCGAGGTCAAAGAAGAGATCCTGTCCGACAACGACGCTGCCGCTGCCGTGCTGCGCGAAAAAATGCATGCGGACAAGACATTTCTGATCAATCTCATGGCTTCTCCCGGGGCCGGCAAGACCAGCCTGCTGCTCCAGACCGCAGCCGCCCTGAAAGACGACTACCGGATCGGCGTCATCGAGGCGGATATCGATTCGATGGTGGATGCCGAAAAAATCCAGGCGGCCGGCGTGGACAGCGTTCAGCTGCGTACCGGCGGGTTCTGTCATCTCGATGCGGACATGGTCAAACAGGGGCTCGACGGACTCGGCGCCGAGAATTATGAACTGGTTTTCATCGAAAACGTGGGCAACCTCGTCTGCCCGGCGGAATTCGACACCGGCGCCATAAAGGACGTCATGATTCTGAGCGTCCCCGAAGGCGATGACAAACCATTGAAATACCCCTTGATGTTTACCAAGTGCGATGTCCTGATCATCAACAAGACCGACATGCTGTCGCTGTCCGATTTTAACATGGAAAAACTCCGCGGCCATATCGCACGGCTCAATCCGGGTATGCAGATATTTGAAGTTTCCAGCAGAACCGGTGCGGGCATCGAGGGCTGGACGAATTGGCTGAGGGACCAGCTTAATGGGTTTCTTTAGGGGAAAGAGGAACAACATGCCGCAACCATTCGATCCGATAACAATCAACCAGATGACGATTCCCAACCGCTTCGTTCGCTCGGCCACCTGGGAGGGCATGGCAACAGACGACGGCGCAGTGACCGGCCGGCTCATCGATTTATACAAGCAGCTGACCGAAGGCGGTCTGGGCCTGATCATCTCCAGCCATGCCTATGTCGCCATGGCCGGCAAAGCCACGCCCGGGCAGATCGGCATCGATTCGGACAACTTGCTCGACGGACTCGGCAGACTTACCGGCGCCGTGCATGCGGCCGGGGGCCGGATTGCAGCCCAGCTCGCCCATGCCGGGCTGTTCGCCCTGCCGGATGCAACCGGCGGCGAAGCCCCACTGGCCCCTTCCGCCGTAACCGGCTTTTCCAAAACACCGCCGCGTGCCATGGCCTCAGACGAAATCGATGCAGTTGTCGCATCGTTTGCCGATGCCGCCGTTCGCGCCAAATCCGCGGGTTTTGACGGAGTCCAGATCCACGCCGCCCACGGCTACCTGTTGAGCCAGTTCCTCTCTCCGGCCTTTAACAAGCGTTCCGATGATTACGGCGGCACTACGAATAATCGCGCCCGAATCGTCATCGAGGTCCTTGCCGCTATCCGGGCCCGGGTCGGCCCCGATTACCCCATCCTTATAAAGATGAACTGCCGCGACTATATCGAAAACGGCCTGGAGCTCGATAATTTCCTCCAGGTTGCCGAAATGCTTCAGGAAAACGGACTCGATGCCATCGAGGTAAGCGGCGGCACCCTGGCGTCGAGAAAAGAATCGCCTTCCCGGACCGGCATCCGGACAGCCGATGACGAGGCCTACTTCGAAGAAGCCGCACGCGCCCTGAAAGAAAACCTGCGGATTCCGATTTTCCTGGTCGGCGGCATCCGCTCCTATGCGGTTGCCGAACGCATTATTTCCGAATCCGCGGCAGACGGCGTTTCCATGTCCCGCTCGCTGATCCGGGAACCGGACCTGGTCAACCGCTGGAAATCAGGAGATCACTCCCCGGCGAAATGCCTTTCCGACAACCAGTGCTTCGGTCCGGCAATGGCGGGGGATGGCATCTACTGCGTGGTTGATAAAAAAGGTGTGTAGAACCGGAGCCAAATCATCGGAATCGTCATTATTGCAACACTCCACTTTAAACGGACAGCCAATAAACAGCTGCCTTTCTTTCTCTTGACAAAGAAACCGGATTGCCGTTTAATGCGTAGTTAAATTCAACATATAAAAGAGATCTACGAAATTTTATGAACAAAAGTTTACTACTTATCTCAATTACATCATCGGTGTTTCTGCCATGAACGACTCATATGATGACCACTCGGGCGACGAACAGGATGACGATTTCGAGTTCGGTATCCGCATCGACAGCGTAGAGCATGATAATCCAAATATAACGCCCGAACAAATTGGCTTATCCGATGCCTGCGATGAAATCCGGTCCGATGCCGAACAGAACATACTGTCGAGTCTCGCTGCAGTCGAAAAAACATTAGAACAACTTTCAGGCGATTTTGAAAGTAAACTAAAATACGACGAACACAAAAACCGGATCATCGATGACCTGCATAAGGAACTCCAGGCGCACCGGGAAGGGGTCATCAAAAAACACCTGAATTCGATGATTTCCGATATCATTAAAATTATCGATGATATCCGAAAATATAAATTTCACTGGGAAAATCAAGCGCCTTCCGAAGAAACCGCCGCCAATCTGCTCGACTTCATGGACCAGATCGCCTCTGATCTCGAGGATCTGTTTTCCTGGCAAGGGGTCGCCGCGTTTACCTGCGATCAAGATACATTTGACAGTACAAGGCAGCGCATTTTAAAAAAAGTCGATACCGATGATCCGGAAAAAAATAAACTGGTGGCCCAGAGCCTGCGTCCGGGATATGAATGGGACGGCAAAATAATCCGGCCGGAAATGGTTTCCGTTTATGTATACAACGAGGCAACACCTACAAGGGATCAGGCAGACTGATGACTAAATCGATTAAACGGATCTTCGGCATCGATCTCGGCACGACCTATTCATCAATTGCTTACGTAGACGAATACGGCAAGGCGGTCATCGTCCCGAATGCGGAAAACGAACGGGTGACGCCTTCCGTTGTGTTTTTTGATGAGGACAACATCGTGGTGGGCGAAGTGGCAAAGGAAAGCGCCAAACTCTATCCCAACGAGGTCGTCAGTTTTATCAAACGCTCCATGGGCGAACCGAATTTTCTGTTCGAATACAACGGCGAACATTACCGGCCGGAAGAAATATCGGCGTATATTCTGAAAAAACTGGCGCAGGACGCCCGGCAGCAGCTGGGTGAAGAAGTTACCGATGTCGTGATTACCTGCCCTGCTTATTTCGGCATCAATGAACGCGAAGCGACCCGAAAAGCCGGGGAAATCACCGGGTTCAATGTCCGGCAGATTATCAATGAGCCCACGTCCGCAGCGATTGCCTACGGATCGATTGACTCTACCGAAAACCGGGTGGTCCTGGTATACGATCTTGGCGGCGGCACCTTCGATGTCACGATGATCGCCATCAGCAAAGAGGCCGTCGAAGTGATCTGCACCGGCGGCGACCATAACCTGGGGGGCAAGGACTGGGACGACCGGATTGTGGCCTACCTGGTCGAAAGGTTTCAACAGGAAACCGGCACGAATGAAGACATCTTAGATGATCCGGACACCTGGCAGGATCTTCAGCTTTCCGCAGAAAAAGCAAAGAAAATATTGAGCCAGCGGCCCAAAACCCCCATTTCGATCACCCACGGCGGCCAGCGGGTCAAACTGCTGCTCGAGCGGGAAAAATTTGAAGAACTCACCGAAGACCTGCTCGACCGCACCATCGATTTTACCCGCGAAATGCTCCAGGCCGCAAAAGAAAAGGGACACGACAGTTTTGACGAGATTATCCTGGTCGGCGGCGCCACCCGAATGCCCCAGGTAAGCGAACATATCTCGAAAGCCTTCGGCATTACCCCCAAGGTCTTCGATCCGGATGAGGCGGTTGCCAAGGGAGCCGCCATTTACGGATGGAAACTTGCGTTAAATGACGATCTGATCCGTCGCATTTCTGAAAAAACAAAAAAGAATATCGACCGGATCGAAAACATAACCGAACTCATCGACCGGAAAGAAATTTCTGCGGAAGCCTTCCGGGAAGCGGCCCAGGAACTCGCCGCCGACACCGGCTATACCCTGCCTTCCGTGGAAAACGCGCTGCAGCGGGTCATCAACGTCACAAGCAAGAGTTTCGGTATCGTGGCGCACAATCCGCACAACGAAGAAATCGTGTTTAATTTGGTGCTTCGCAATACCGGCGTCCCCATCAAAATCCGCAAGAATTTCTACACCGCTGCCGACAACCAGAGGACTGTTCTGATCCGGATCATGGAAAGCGAAACCAATCGCATCGAAATTCCCCTGGAACACGCCATGGATATTAAAACCGCTGTGCTCCATCTGCCGTCCGATCTGCCCTCTGATTTTCCGATCGAAATCACGTTTGACTTGAATGAAGAAGGTCGACTGCTGATCATGGCCGAAGAAACCCGGGATTCCCAGAAGGTCACCGTAGAAGTGGATACCGCATCCGTGATCGAGGGCGAAGAATTTGAACTGGCCAAACTCAGATCCCAGAGGCTCGTGGTGCATTAATCCTTAATTTCGTCTGCCTGCCTATCCGGAAAAACTCCAACTGCTGACGCTTTTTCCCCTTTCCATGACCCTCTTGCAACAAAACTGTTGCCCTCGGGCATCAATAATTATAAGTAAACAGGTCGAACAAGGCTTTATGCAACTGTAAGCAGATTCGAGTCAAAAACAGTTTACGCCTGCTTTTCACAACCCAAATACCCCGCATCAAGGACTCATGGAACGCGAAAACTTCTATATCCTTCTGGACCTTTCGGTCGATCCACCGGAAACGAACCCAAAAACAATCGAAGCCGCCATCGCCGAAAAACAGGCCGATTGGAGCCGATTACGCAATCATCCGTCTAAAGGCCTTCAGGCACAGAAATACATCACCTTGATCCCTGAAATCCGCCAGGTGATGTCTGATGTCCGGCTGCGCGAAAAAGAGGCGCAATCCGCCAGGGACCACTTCCTCAAGGACAAGGAAAGCAAATACCCGGCCATCGACAGCAATATCGATATCCTGATGGGCAAAGGCTTTGTCGCAAAAGAGGAAATCATCCGGCTGGCCAGTGTCCACGGCCTTTCAGAAAGCGAAATCCAGAGCCGGATCACAGCTAAAAAAGAAGAAAAATTCGGCAAGATCGATCAACAGATCCGATTGCGGATGGCCAAAGGATACCTGACCGAAGCGGAGATCGAGCGGCTTGCCAAGCGGCACAACCTGAAAACCGATGAAATCAAACTCCGTATTCACTGCCCGGTCCGCAAAAACGGAAACGCCAAAAACGAACCGCCTCCCCGCCAATTGGACCGGTCGATCGAAAAGGCGCTCAGAGACAACCTCAAAATCATCGGCAAGACCTCTCTTTATGATTTCCTGGAGCTGCCGGAAAGCGCCGACCTGGAGCAGCTGCAGGAAGCCGCCGTCACCAAAAAGAAAACCCTTGCGGCCATCGGCAAAAAAAGCGCCGACCTGACCGCGGGCAACACCCTGGCCGGCCACTGCTTCACGGTGTTTAAAACCGAGGAGTCGAGAACCGCCTATGATGTGGGCCTTGCAAAATCCAAGCTTGCCGAGCTTGACTCGGATATCGATATCTCAGGTATCAATGGCAGAATCCGGCCCGAGTATTATGAAATTCTGGTGCAAAAAGCCATGGATTTCGGAATGGAAAAAGAAGAGGCCAAACGTTACATAAAGGAATATTGTAAGCGGAAGAAATGGAGCGTCGAGGTTCCCCATCATAAAAAACGCAGGCAACTGATCGCCGGGGTTGTGGCCTTGACACTGATTGCTGTGGTGATTGCCGCCGGCTGGATGACGTTAAATTCCCAACGGGCGGAAGCTCGAAAAACCGCTTTTGCCGACCTGATCCGGAAAGTCGAGCAGGAACAATCCCCGGATTCCCGGGTTTTAATGCTGCAACACTACATCCGCAACCACCAGGGACAAAACGAGTTTTCAGAATTTGTCGAAGATGCCCGCAGGCGGATAGACCAATATTACGCCCGGCTGGCGGAAACCGCTTTCAAAGACAAAATGGCCAGCGTCGATGTTCTTGCACAAAAAGACGAATATGAAGCGGCTAAAGCGGTAATTGCGGACTATTTGAAATCCAATCCTCCGCCATCCTTCGCACAGAAAGCCGCAGCGGAGATTTCAAACATAGATCGACAAATTGAAAACCGCGACTTCAATGCAGTCTCCCGGGTGATGCTCGAAGGCCGTGCCGATGAAAAGATCGAGGCAATCAGAGTCTATCTCGAAACCCATCCCAAAGGGGCGCATGCCGCTCAGGCAAAACAGATGCGCAACGACATCAGCACGGAATACTATATATTTGTCAAAAATGCGCTTTACACCCGTGAAGCCGATATGGACTGGTCCGGATGCGCAGAACTCGCCAAAAACTACATCGATCTTTACGACAACAGTTATTCGGATCAACTCCAACAGCAGTTGGCGTTATATAAAGAGAAAATCCGGCAGGATCGGATTTTTTCCGCCCTCAAACAGAAGGCGGAAGATTTCGGGCAGGACTACCGCGCCGCCATAAAAATGTACCGGGATTACCTGGCGGCCTATCCGGATGTAACGTTTTCCGACCGTATCGCTGAGGAAATAAATTCGCTGGAATACCGTCTACAAGAAAAGAAAACGGCGGAAGCCGAAGAAGAAATAGAGAAGCTGCTGTATCAATCGGGAGACCGCTTTACCCGGAAGTCAGAAGGTGTCATTCTCGACAAACGCACGGGATTGATGTGGGCCCTCCATGATTCGTCCATTTCGCTTCCGGATACCTGTCTCAGCCATAAAGAGGCCGAAGCCTATGTCGACGGGCTGACGACAGGCGGCTATTCCGATTGGCGCCTGCCCACCGCCGACGAACTGGTCGCAATCTACAAACAGGTCCCTTATTTTCCGACACTTGGGGAAAAGTGGTACTGGACGTCCAACAGCTACTCGAGTTATTCCGACGGTTGGCGCAAGGTCATCGATACCATCACCAGTTCCCCGGACAATAAGGGCATGGAGCGCCGGGATTCTTTCGAATGCGGCACAGTCCGGGCGGTTCGCGGGAAATAAGGAAAAAGGCCTTGGAGAGAAGCATCTCTTCAAGGCCTTTCGTGTTTTTTTCAATTGGAAAACGGTTTATATCAACACCCGTAATTCAAGATCCGGATCACCGGTAACCGCCTGCCGATACAGCATCCGGATCAACGGATCGAGAAACTCGATCGTATTGAATGCACGGATCTGCTCGAGCGCCATCCTTTCCTGGGGATCGGTTATCCGTTCGGCTTCTTCCCGAATGACCATTTCAAGCTCGTCGAGATCTACCGCTGCCCTGAAAAGGCGGGTCAGGATCACCCGCAGGAGACTAGACCGGGAAAGCCCCAGATCATCCAAGGCCTTGCGGAACCGCTTCGGATCCACCGATTCCAGCAGGGCCACCGCATTTTCCAGTTCGCTTCCCTGCCCTGCACCGGTCTGGTGATCCGGCGTCATCTCGGGAGAGATTTTCAGCTGCGTTCCGCTCTCCTGCTCGAATATGAAAATATCATCGGCGCCGAAAAAAATGCGGGAATAATAAGTGAAAATCCCGTTTTCCCGCCGGGTGAGCCTGAATTCTTCCAACTCGACAGTATCGCCCAAACCCTGCTGAAGCTGCTCAGTGATGTTTGCCAGGGCCTGTATCCGTAAAGTTTCCTCATCGACATCGGTTCGAATCCGGGCCCGGATATGATCGGCATCGGATTTCAGAGTGTAGATATCGACGTCCATGCCGTCTTTCATTTTCACTCGGATCCCGTTGCGGATCCCCTTTATCATAAAGCCCCTGGCGTGCAGGGCATGCATGATCTCTTCTATTTTCTGGTCAAACGATTTAGACATCTTTTCGTTATTCTTCCAAACCCGGCGTCCACAGATAATAAAACCCGGAAAAATTCCGCGTAAGGTTTTGCGGCAATCCCAGATCGATCAGCGCTGATGGTCCGACATTTGAGCGCATCTGTAAGGAATTGTAAATATTGTCGTTGGGGAAGTACGTCCGGCGATATACGACCACTTTGCTGTCTTCCGGCAATCCGGCCATCTTCTTTGCAGCGTCAAAAGCCTGGGACAGATAACCGATATCATCGATAAGCCCGGCTTCAAGCGCTTCTTCGGCCAGAAAAATACGGGCTGTGGCGATCTCATCGATTGATTCGGAAACGGATCGATGGGAGCTGACAAGATTGACGAACCGGTTGCCGAGGGTACCGATCAGGTTTTCGAAGAGCTCCGCTTCACGTTCGGTCGTCTGCCGGAAAGGAGACCCCATATCCTTGAGAACGCCGGAGGTATCGACATTGACGTCAACTCCGATCTTGTCCATCAACCCCTTCACATTGGGGCGAAAAAAAATGACACCAACCGACCCGGTCACCGTGGTTGGATGCGCCATTATATAATCGGCCGGCAGCGCGATATAATACCCGCCGGAAGCGGCGATATTCATCATGGAAACCACCAGCTTGACGCCGGTTTTTGTTTTAAAATCAAGCAATTCATGATAAATGATGTCGCTTGCCGTAACCGATCCTCCCGGGGAATCGATTTTGAGAACAACGGCTTTTATATCGGGATCTTCCCTGGCAAGATCGAGTTGGGCGACAATCTCCTGGACCATGCTGGGACGGGTCCGGAACATTTCAGTATCCACCGAATCGGAAATCACGCCATTCACCGGGATCATCAGGACTTTCCCCTTTTCCTCCCCGGAAAGCGTGAATTCTTTGAAGGGGTCACTGGCATCGGAAAAAAGTTTCACCTGGGGTGCAATGCATCCGGCAACCGCCATCCCCATCAACGCCGCCAATATCCATGCAAATACGAATCGTTTCACGTCCCATCCCCCTTTTTCGCTGCAGTCAGCACACATAACGGCTCTTAAAACGCCTGCAATCTGAGGCTGTCTGCAACCGGATTACAATTTAACACACGCGGCAGTTGACCGCGAGCAGTTTTTTTACCGCCATTTCAATGAATTCCTTCCGGGTTCAAACCTGCTGCAAACTCGAGCATATCGCCCCTGCCGGAAAATAAGGGCGCTTGGATGCTGAATAATAAATATCCTGACCCAGAGGACCAGGTTTTGGTTGTCCCTGAAAGGGGCTTTATTCCCCTGGTTCGTTAGAAAAGAATCCAGAATACAGGAGCCAGAAGGTATTCGGATGTCGCTTCGCTCCGGCATATTCTCTATCCTGATTGAGCCGAAGGCGAATCCTTATTC
>JAGXHH010000133.1 GCA_024636355.1 Desulfobacteraceae bacterium
CAATGACGGGCGAATCTTGCGTTCCGGTCGCTGCCGCCACATCAAAGGTTCCGGAGATCACCACCGGCGGCTTGTCATCGGTGTCGCCGCAGCCGACAACCAGCTGCAACAGGATCAATAGAATCCAGGATAGTTTATGGATATGCATAACGCAGGGTAACCATGATGAAGTCGTTTTTGCGGTAGTAGTAAAAAGTGGCGTCTTCATCGAAATCACCCTTGCCCTCCCCATCGATGGCGGCATAATCGAGTTCGAGTTTAAAGCCGTTCTGGAAATCATAGGCCAACTGCGGCCAGAAAATGACGCCGCCGTCTCTTAGTTCAAAAATGCCGGTTAGAGACACATGGATCCGTTTGTCGAAAAATTCGTCCTGGTACCGGGTGGTCAGCACATGAGAAAGCACCGGTTCATTCAGGTCCCTGTCGAGAAATTCTGCCTGGAACCATTCCATGGTGAAAAGGGAATCGCCGGCATGCCCCGGCAGCAGCTGGTGCATCGGAATGAAGTAGTTAAAGCCTATGGAATATGCAAAGTAATCGCTGCGTTCTACCGGCAGTGGAAAATCGATGTCGATGGGATTATCCCCATCCGGGTCGACGTACCCGCTCTTATTCGGCGAGTAGGCCCCTTCGGCCTGGAAGACGAAATCGCCCCGGGTCGTTGAAAAATCAAACCCGACATAATTGACGACGTCATAGTAGGGGCGGACCCGGACGCCGACCGGTTCATTGGGGACAAGGACGGTGGAGACCGGACGAAACAGCGGTTCCGTATCCGGTCCGTGATATCCGGAAAATGAAAAATCCATTCCCTTGTAGCTCGAGGAAATACGGGCCGAATACCCGAAGTGTTCAGCTGTGGCGGCGACCGGTTTTGATTCGTCAAAAAAGACCGGATAGTCGTTGTCCACCTCTCTGACCGACCAGAAGTTTCCGGTGGGTGGGATGGCGGCGGCCACATGGACGGGAACCCAGACGAGTTCCAGGGTGAACCGGTCGAAAAAGACCATCCCGGAAACTGAAGGAACACCGAGTTTCAGGTGGTCTTCATCGATAAACAGCAGTTCGCGAAGATCCCGGGGGTTGATGTAGGCGGTGGCATTCACAAAATCGGCGGTGCCCCAGGCGTAAATCTGGTTTCCCGCCCGTATGTGCCCGTTTCCAAGAGGATAGTTGAAATAGAGTTCCCGGAAGTTGATTTCGCTTTCCCTGCCCGTGACGCGCAGGTTGCGTTTCAGATCCGTATCTTCGGAATAGACGTAGTCATCGCCGATGTCGCCGTTGATGAACGTGGGCATCACGTAGACATCCGTGATGGATTTCAGGAAAGTGCGGGAGGTGCCGTAGGTAAATTCGAACCGGGCGCTGATTTCGTTTTTTTTGTAGGCATCGTCGAAGTCTTCTTCTCGACGGGTATTGAACAGGTTCTCGAACGCCAGCTCCGTCCGCCAGGTAAAATTCGAAGCATCCTCGCCCATGGAAAAATCGTCATCCATGGACCAGTCCTCTTCAAATACGGGGATATCGGCGTCTCCGGAGTCGGCCCATTCGGTTTCGTCTCCTGCGCACCGGGCAGCAGGCTGGTTGAGCGCCCATGAGGCAAAAAAAAACGCCGCTGCCAATATCAGTAATATAAGACAGCGGCGGATTAAAAAGCGGATCGGGAGCTTAAGGGAAGTCTCGGATCTATACATTTATCGCAGGGCTTCCTTTTCAAAATGGACGTCCGGGATTTGGGCATTGTACTTGATCCCCCCCAGGAAAAGCTCTGTCTTGCCGTTGCCGTCGGCACGATGCATGGTGGCTCTGTGGGGCGTCAGAATGCCGTCTATTTCTTTGACATCATAGTTTTCCAGAAACTTATGGAACTCGCCGTCCATGTGAAAATCGATTCGGACAACGAAAAAGTCGGATTTGCGAACATAGAACACGTTTTTGTCGTAAACCCGTTCTCCCGTTGTTTTGACCCCTTCGACCTTGTAGCAATCTTCATCTACAGCCTTGTCTTCACCAATCAGGGTGAATTCGAAGTCGTCGATATCGACGGAAGAAAGGTCTTCGTAATAGAAATGGGAATTGACGAACGGCTTGCCTTTGCTCGACGACGCGATACGCTTGACCCGTCCGGAGGAAAGCTGCAGCCACTGGTCATCATCCCGCCCCTTGTGTGCATGGGAGAGCAGCTTGATCTGAGTGGGTTTGATAAATGCGATCAACCCTTTGTCTTCGTCGTTTTCAAACTGTTTCATCATCAGGGTGAAGGCTTTTTCCTCCATCCGGTCGCCTTTGTGAATCCGCATGATCATCTTGCTCATGGCCGTATCGGCTTCGGGCAGGTTGTCACTTTTTTCCATGATCTCACGACCGGTCATGGCAAATGCGGGCAGGCTGAAGACCAGCACCAGCAACGATGTGATTAGAATCTTGCCTTTCATCTAATTGTCTCCTTTTCATACTAAATAATAACAAGTTAAAGTTTTTCTAATCTTCGTCAAGCAATTTAGAAAAAAAATTGATTATTGTTTCTCACTAATCAGGTCACCCTTTATTCCGCTTCACCGGATTCAATCGTAAGGGGGTTCTGATTTCTGGATAAAAACGCAGGGAGCGGAATGCGCATAAATGTTCGCCGGTAAGGTGAAAATGAGACGGCGGGGACCAGTTGAACCCCGGTCAACTTGATTGCCGCCGGCAACACGACCAGGGCGCCGAATGTGGTGGCGATCATGGTGATGCCCATCAGGAGGCCGAACAGGATCAGCGGTTTGAATGTCGAGATGCCGAGGACCGAAAACCCGAAGATCAGCGCCAGCGATGTGAACAAGATGGCTTTTCCGGCAACGAACTGGGTGCGTTCGATGGCCGTGTCCACATCCAGGCCGCTTTTGCGATAAAATCGGAACGTGTTTAAAAAATGAATGGTGTCGTCGACCCCGATGCCGATAGTGATGGCGGCTATCAGGGAAGTGGCGATATCCAGGTTAATCGAAAACCAGCCCATGATTCCGAAATTGATGATCACCCCGACGCTCATGGGGATCAATGCCAGCAGACCGGCCTTCAGGTTTTTGAGCAGGATCAGCACCACGATGCCAATGACCAGGAGCGTCAGCAGCAGGCTCTGGATCTGGCCATAGATGATATAATCGGCACTTTTGATGATCATCAGGGGATGACCGGTAATCTTGTAGGTGTATTCGGGCGGCAGGGTCTGGTTGAGCTGAATTCGGATCCGCTCAAAGATGTGCTTCAGTCCGGATGTGCCGATCAGTTGGCCGTCTTTTTCACAGAGTCGGGCGAGAATATTGCAGGTCTGGAACTGCGGGTTTACATACGGTTCGAAGATATCTGCCCGCCCGTCCGAATCCGCATCTTCGGCGGTGAAAAGTTCCAGATAGTCGAGGATGTCCCATTTGCTTTCCGGCAACATGTAGAATTCCGGGTCATCGTTGTTCATGGCCATATGCATTGTGTTGATATGATCGTTGAAGGCGTCGGTCCGACCGACGTGGAGGTCGGCATTCTCACTTGAGGTCAGCCAGGAGCGCAGGTCGGCGATCGACTTGAGAAATTCGGGATCCTTGACGCCGTCGGGTTCCCCGGAATTGAGCAGGATGTTAAATCCCCAGCGGCCGCCGAACTTTTTGCTGATGTCGACTGCGCTGGTCCGGATCGGGTTGTCCGCCCGGAAATAGCTCAACAGTTCGGTTTCCACCTGGATCCTGAAGAGCCCGACCAGGCATACCGCCATCAACAAAACGACAAAGAGCATGGTCGGCTTGTAGTAATGGATGGACAAACTGGACATGCCGCGAATGAAATGGTCCATGTAGGTCGAACTGGAATTATTCTTCCGGTTGAGCAGGTAGCGATCTTTTTTGTGGGACATGAGCACCAGCCCCGCCGGTATAACGCTTGCGGAAATCCAGACAGCGAATACGATGCCGATGGCAGAGAAAATACCCCATTCCCGGATGACCGACAATCGATGGGAGGCCAGCGTCAGGAAAGCGACAAACGTGGTCAGCCCGGTCAATAATACGGTAATCGAGATATGGTTCATGGAATGGCGCAGCCCTTCGAATTCACCCTGCCGCGTAATGTAGTCGAAATCGGCATAATACTGGTTCAGGATATGAATGCCGTAGGAACTGCCCACAGCAATCATGAGGATCGGAATCGAAATGCCGACCGTGGTGATGGCCACCCCGAGATGCCCCATCAACCCCAGAATCCAGCAGGTGCCCATCAGCAGGGTTGCCGAGGGAAGCAGCACGCCCCGGAGCGACCTGAAATTCAGGAAGAAAATGAACATGGTGACGAGCAGGACAAGCGGCACCAGGCGGGCCAGGTCGTTTTGCATGTAGTTGTTGATCCAGACATATACCAGCGGTTGGCCCTGGGGCAGGATATGCAGGCGATTTTTGTAGGTATCGACGATTTCCAAAATTTCCCGGGCAATGGAATCGGAGTCGGACATTTCCTTGAACCGTATAATAAATCCGAAATCGGTAATGTTGCCCTGTTCGTCCGTGGCATAAATGCCGCGTTCAAATGCCGGATTCCGTTTAAGTTTCCGGGTGAAGGCGGCAAAATCGGCGGGGGTCTGTGGCAGCAGTCTTTTGCCGGAAGCATCGGTTTCGATCAGCCGGACCGTGGCAAGCGTATCGTCTTGGCCGGTGACATCCTCGATGTCAAGCGGGGAGATGATGTCGTCAATGGACTCTTTCTGCTTGAGTACGTTGACGGTATGGATCGCCTTTTTCAGATTGCGCACATCCCTGCTGTCGAGAGTGCCGTCTGTGATCCCCTTGGTCCTGAGTTTTCGAGAGATCATGCGTGCAAATTCCGGATCGTCGGAAAACTGAAAGAGCAGGTCGGCGACGTTGACCGGACCGGCTGCAAGCAGCTGATCCAGTTTGGCAAGTCGAGCCGTTTCTTTGTCGGCTCGATACGTTTCATATGCTTCGATGTCCGTCAGCAGGGCATCCATGTCCGAAAATGTCTTGGCTCCCCACAACGGGTCGCCTGTTATCGAGAGGATGACAAAGGTGTCCACATCGCCATAGACGTCCTTCACCTTGTTATAATAGAGGTATTCCGGATCGGTTTCCGGTAAAAATTTGGAAATGGACGTATCAAAGGTCAGTTTGGGAATTCCGAGGCCCAAACCTATGGTGATACCGATGAAGCATACGAGTATCCATACTGGATGCTTCAGAACAAAGGTAATATAGCGGTCCATCCCTGTGTCTCCCGTGAGTTGAAAGGCGGCAAAATGTCGACTGACGAGTCAGTCAATACAATTGTAATAATAAAGTCTCAAACAGAATGTGACAAAAAAAGTTTCCATTCCCTATGCATTCGTAGGGAGCTTGACTGACTCATCAGTCATTGCCCTCCAATTCTGGAATAAAAAACATTGCATTGCAAGAAAAAACTACATTTACACCCAAGCATACGGGAATATGAAAGAATAGAACGTATGTTCAACGGAAAGGATTTGTTGACTATTGTCTTTTTAGATCCTATTTATTGCGATAAGTTATTTTTTTATCACGATTTTCGTTTCAGCGCTACCCGGCTGGCTATTCCGGTCCTTTATTTGCAATATTCCTCTTCATAAGGGGAATCACCCTTGTAAATTACAAGTCGAATTTTTCGATGGGAAGAAGAAAATGAATCGATTCGTTCAGGTTTATCTCCATATCGTGGTCCGCTTCCCGAAAATCTGTCTCTCTATCCTGCTTTTTATCACGGCAGCGCTGGGTCTGGGGCTTGCCCAACTGCATTTCAATCCCTCCATTGAAGCCTTCATGCCGAAGGGTGATCCGGATTATGTAAAATATATGCATACCAAGGAGATATACGGAGACAACGACCGGTTCCTGATACTGGCGGTATCCGGAACGCCCCTTTGGTCGCCCCGCACGCTGGAGCGGATGAACGATCTGCTCTGCGATCTTGAAGAGGTTGAGGAATTTGATGCGGATCGGGAAGACGAAAGGATCGCGCATTTGACCGATGTTGCCCGGGTACCGCAGGTTACCCGGGCGGATCTTCAAGATGCTTTCGCCGATGATCCGGGCTATCTCCGGTTTATTGACCGTTTGCTGCCGGAAGCGCAGACCGGCATCATCGGCGCCCGCGATTTTCGCTGGCTGGGTGCAGAAGCGCGCCGGATCCGCGACTTAAAAGCGCAGCAGAGAATTGATACGATTCTGTCCCCGTTTACAGCCAGTGATATTTCAGGGGGAGGGGATGCACTTGAAACCTACGATCTCGTTGAAAAAAATGAATCGGGTGAACGGAACATTCCGAAAACCGCGGACGCTATCAGCGAATTCAGGCGGGGTCTTGAATTAAATCCGGCATTCCGGAAGGGGATTTATGCCGTCGATCCGAAAACCGGGGAAACCACAGATTTTGCGTTTATCGTAAAATTCAACGACAATTCGGATTCGGTCATTGCAGAACTCATCACTATTGCACAATCCTTCAAGGATCTGCGCGTTATCGGCTCAGGGGTCCCTTATGTAAATCATCATTTCAACAAGTACATGGAATCTGATTTGTACAGGAACATCCCCCTGGTTCTCATTGTGGTGACCCTGATCTTTTATTTCAATTTCCGTTCAATGCGGGGGGTGCTCCTGCCGTTGATGACCCTGGGTATGGCCGAGATCTGGACCCTGGGGCTTATGGGACATTTCGGCATCGCAGTGACCACGGTAGGCGTCACTCTGCCGCCGTTGCTGATGGCTGTGGGCAGTTCCTACTCCATCCATGTCTTAAATCAGTACTATACGGAATTTGCCAGGATCGACCCCAAGCATTACAGGCGGGATATACAGGCGGCCATGGTCCATATCAGCACAACTGTCATCCTGGCCGGACTGACCACATTTGCCGCTTTCATGACGCTGCTATCGAGTCAGGTGTCGGCGATCCGGGAGTGGGGCATATTTTCCGGCATCGGTATGATCTTCGCCGTATTCATATCAATTACCCTGATTCCCGCCATATTGGTCATGCTGCCCCACAAGTACCCGGCCGCCCTGACCCGAGGAAAAACCCGTAAAACAACCATTATTGATCATGCGCTTGCACTCATGGCCAGATGGGCAGTGTATCACTATAAAAAGGTCCTTTCGGTCGCCCTGGTTGTTATCATTATATCGGCAATCGGAATGACGCGGCTCCAGGTAGATACGGAATTTCTCCATTATTTCAAACCGTCGGATCCGACCCGGATCAATGCCGAAACGGTGGGTGAAAAGTTCGGCGGCGGCTGGGGGTTTGGCATCATCATCGATTCGGGAAAACCCGATGGGATCAAATCCGCGAACTTTTTACATACGGTTGAGCAGGTTCGGGACTGGCTGGTGTCAGATGAAAATCCCGACCTGAACATCGGCAGAACCGACGGATTTCCCGATTTTATCAAACGGATGCACATGGCCATGAACGACGATGATCCGGCGTATTTCAAAATTCCGGATGATGACATGACCGTCCTGGATTACCTGGAAATTTTTTCCGCAGATGACGAGGATTCGGACGGCCGGGTCGATGCCTTTGAACCGTTTGTCGACCCGGCATTCCGGAATACGAATATCCTGGTCCGGCTGACACGAAAGGGTTCCGAGCGGATCGGGACGAAACAGATCGCCCACATCATCGAAAAAACAAACGACCATCTTGAACGGACGCTTCCGGCAGAATACGCGTTTACCATTACCGGATACCCGGTGGTCAATCTCAAGCTGGCCCATTATGTGGTCACCGGCCAGATGATGGGGCTTTTTCTGTCGTTCGGGTTCGTCTTCATCGTAATCGTGCTGCTTTACCGCCGATTGATGGCGGGGCCGCTGGCACTGGTCGATATGGGGGTGACGATCATCATCAATTTCGGCATTATGGGATGGTTCGGCATTGATCTGGATATGGTAACTTCCATAATTGCGGCCATCACGATCGGCATCGGGGTTGACGACACGATCCATTTCCTGAATACCTACCGTTTTTACAGGGAAGATAATTGGAGCGTACCCGAGACAATTGAAAAAGCGATGTTTTCTTCCGGGAAAGCCATCCTGTTCACATCACTTGCCCTGACCTGCGGATTTCTCGTACAGGTCACATCGAATTTTATGCCGATCATCCTCTTTGCCCTGCTGATTTCAATCACAATGATCAATACGACCATCGGTTCCATCCTGCTGATCCCGGCCGTCATCCGCCTGACCGGTATCGATCTGAACCGGCAGCCCGGAGTGCACGCCAACAAAGGCAAGCAGATGGCATCGGTCGTTGAAAACTGAGCGGTTCAAAGTTCAAAGTTCAAGGTTCGAAGTTGCTCTGGTTCCCAAGCTCCGGCTTGGGAACCCGGTTCTGGGAAGCTCCCGCTTCCCGTGGCAGCTCTCTTTCCTCCTGATTTGGTATGTATCAAAAGAATTGCATGCTACCGCTAATTGGGGTGGGCACTTTATTCGCGCTCCGTAAAAGCGTAAGGCGAAACTCTTCAGCTAGTACCTTTCAGGTTATGCGAGAAGCTGATCCGTGCAGGTGCACGAGAAACCGGTAAAGGGGTGCCATTGGCTATAGATTGCTGACGAGGGAAGCGCATCGGCTGCTGTGCACAGGAAATCTGGCTTTTTTATAAATTGAAACGATGGTGCATCTATGAAAAGCATGAATTCTTATAAAGGTTTATCAGGTCAAGATTAAGGTATGGGATGGCTAAGTAAAAAGTTCCATGTACAAGGCGTAGGGATTTTTCATGCGCGAAGGCATACATGTAGTATGTTGAGCGGATGAAAAATCACTACAACGCAGTAGATGGGACTTTTTATGACGCCATCAAGAATTGATGCGGCGAGGGAAAACGGGGTGGCGCGCTCGGCAGGATTCGAACCTGCGACTTTCAGCTCCGGAGGCTGACGCTCTATCCCCTGAGCTACGAGCGCGCGGGATTTTTGAACCATAGAGGATCTGCAAATTGATGTCAAGCGGGAAACGCGCATTTATCGGCTTTTCAGGACGCCCGGTCCAGCGCCATGGCCTCCAGGGTTTCCTTGGCTTCACCGACCACGTACAGCGATCCGGCAATGCAGATCACATGTTCCGGGTTCGTCTCCCGGATTGCCAGGGTGACGGCTTCGCCCACATCTTCGATGATTTCAGCACTTGCAGTCATTAACCGGGATTCGGACAGAAGCTTTTGGGCCGGTAGGCTCCGGTCGATTTTCGGGCGGGTGAAGATTACCCGATCGGCCAGGGGAACCAGGGCCCGCAGCATTGCCGGGTACGGTTTGTCATCAAGTACGCCGAAGACCAGCGTGACGGGCCGGTTCCTTGCATAATCACGTAAAAAATCGGCCAGGCGGTGCGCGGCATTCAGGTTGTGGGCACCGTCTATAATGATTTCAGGCCGGGTTGGTAGAATTTCAAGTCTTCCGGGCCAGCTTACATTCGCCAGTCCGGCAAGGATCGCTTCTGACGTTATGCCGGGATGCCGGCGCATCAGGATTTCGCATGCGGCGAGAACAACAGCGGCGTTTTCCGCCTGGTGGGCGCCCGGCAGCACGGTGCGCATCTGCTTCCACTGGTGATCGATGCCGGAATAGGAGAACGCATCGGAATAACCGTTGGACCTGTGCCGGCGAATACGAAAATGTTCACCCAGGCGGTAAAACGGGGCGCCCCGTTCCGCTGCAATATTTCGGATGACCTGCACCGCGGATTTCTGGCGGGTTGCTGTTACTACCGGTACATTCTGCTTGATAATGCCCGCTTTTTCCCCGGCAATCTCGGCAAGAGTGTTTCCCAGGTACGTCCGGTGCTCCACTGAGATATTGGAGATAATCGAGATCTCCGGCGTGACGATGTTTGTGGCGTCCAGCCGACCGCCCATGCCGGTTTCAATAACTGCCCAGTCAACGCCTGCTTTGCCGAAAGCATAAAGGGCCATGGCGGTCGTGTATTCGAAAAAGGTCGGCTCCCGGTCACCCTTCCGAACGGCCTTGACGGCTTCATAGGCGTCAACGATGCCATCGTCTGAGATCTGTGCGTTGTTGATGCAGATCCGCTCGTTAAAACGGACAAGGTGAGGGGAGGTGTACAAGCCCACCTTATAGCCGGCGGCGATCAGTATGGAAGACAGGGCCGATGCGATCGAACCTTTGCCGTTGGTGCCGGCCACGTGTATACAGGCGAATTTCTCCTGGGGATTTCCGAGCCCATCGAGCATATTGCCTATGACATCGAGCCCCAGTTTAATGCCGAACCGGTGGAGTCCGAACATTTCCTTTAAACAGTTGTCGTAGTGCGTCATCTTCAACTTTTCCGTAATCGAAAACTCATAAATAGCCTGGCCCAGAGGACTATGTTTTGGTTGTCCCTGAAAGGGGCTTTATTCCCCTGGTTCGTTAGAAAAGAATCCAGAATACAGGAGCCAGAAGGTATTCGGATGTCGCTTCGCTCCGGCATATTCTCTATCCTGATTGAGCCGAAGGCGAATCCTTATTC
>JAGXHH010000134.1 GCA_024636355.1 Desulfobacteraceae bacterium
ACGGCAAGATCAAATCCTCGGAGCAGGATGCCGATGGGGATGGCGAGATCGAGGTCTGGATCATTTACGAAAACGGTCTCCCTGCCAGGCAACGATTCGACGATTCCGGCAATGGACAGGCGGACCGCGAGTTCTTCTATGATTCCGAGCACCAGTTGGTCAGAAGTCTTCATGATAATACTAATGACGGCCGGATGGATACTGCCCGGACGTATGCGGACGGATCGGTTCATCACGAGGAGGCCGATTTGGATGGAAACGGCCGGGTCGATCGGAAAACCTATTTTGAAAAAGGGCAGCCGGTATCGGTCGATCAGGATACGGACGGTGACGGGCGGTTCGATCTGTCTGTTTTTTATGAAAACGGAAAGGCCGTACGCAGGGAAAAAGACGTCAACGGCGACGGCAATCCGGATGAAATCGTTGTCTTCGATGCACAGGGGCGCCCGGCGGCAGTAAAGGAGGACACGAACTTCGACGGCATCCCGGATGTGCTGACATTTTATGAAAACGGTCGGATTATCCGGACGGAAAAAGATCGGAACCACGACGGCACAGCCGACTGGGTAGTGTCGTATCGGGATGGCCGCAAACAGCGACTGGAAACCGATGACGATCATGACGGCCGGTTTGAAATTTCAATCGGTTATAACAATGATGAAATGGTGCGGACCGTTGACCAGGACGGCGACGGCAGGCCGGAAATCCGCCAGGTTTACCGGGACGGCAATCTCCGGGAAGCCGACTATGACAGCGACAGCGACGGACAGCCGGAGCGTCGGGATTTTTTCGATGTAACGGGAAATCTTACGAAAAGCTGTTTTGCGGAAAACAATCCGGGCATTTTCGATACCACCTGGTTTTATGATCCATCGGGTCAGCCGGTCCGGGCGGAAAAAGACACCGATAAAAGCGGCCGGACCGATATATGGTACGAATATGAAAATGGACGGCTGGTAAGGCTCCGCCAGGATACCAACGCAGACGGCAAACCGGATGTATGGGAATTTTACGGACCCGGGGAAGTGCTGATCCGGGAGAAAAAAGATCTGAATTTCGACGGCATCCCGGATATGGAAAAAATCCACAATGCCGGGAAAGAGTGACGGTGTTTAATGTACATGAAGACCATGAAGGTTTAAAATTATAAAATCTGCTTATCCGGAAAACTCCAGTTAATAATTTTTCTCGCAGAGCCGCTGAGGACGCGGAGAGCTCCTCTGCGCTCCCAGCGCCTCTGCGAGAGGATATTCGATCTCCTCGGCGCCAAAAAGGTAAGGTGGGGCAAACCGGATAACCAGATTAAAGAAAACTCCAGTCAAAGACTTTGATCCGTTGAGTAATAAGGGGTTTTTCCAAATCGCTATCGGTATCGCTATCGACATCGGGGAAATTCGATTTCGATAGCGATACCGATAGCGAAGACGTCTATAATCTGCAATAGGGTTTTCCGGACAACTATATTTAAAAAAACCTTCATGGATCTTCATGGCCTTCATGTACAACAGCTTTTTACAAGGAAACGACAATATGCTTGCGTTTATCGCCAAGGGCGGCGTTCTGGTTGTACCGATCTTCATCTGTTCGGTGCTGGTGCTGGCCATTTTTTGTGAACGAATGATCCGGTTCGCCCTGATGCGCAGTCGCGGGGCGGGACTGGCGGAAAAAGTGGTCAAGGCCCTGCGCGGAGGAGATGACGGCGGCGCCATGCGAATCGCTGAGGAGAGCAAATCCCCTATGGGACGCATCCTGACCCGGGCGATCGCCTATAAGGATCAGGATCGGGAAACCCTGGAAACGGTGATGACCCATGCCGTCGATGAAGAGGTCCGGAACCTGTCGCGCTATATCCAGGCGCTTGCCACTATCGGAAATATCGCGCCGTTGCTCGGCCTGCTCGGCACGGTGATCGGGATGATCAAGGCATTCATGGTCATTCAGCAGATGGGGGGCAAGGTCAATGCGGCGGTCCTTGCCGGCGGGATCTGGGAGGCGATGCTGACCACCGCACTCGGCCTGGCCGTGGCGCTGCCGACCATGGTGGTGCACAGTTACCTGATATCGCGGGTCGACAATTACGAGGCCCGGCTCCAGGACGGATCGGTGACGTTTCTGACCGCCCTGACCCGGAAAGCGTAAGATCGTAAGATAAAGAGTAAGATCGTAAGATAAGGAGACGTGTTCATGCTGGTCCATCGAAAAAAACGGCCGCGGTACGAAATGCAGGCGCCGTTGACTTCTCTGATCGATATCGTCTTCATGCTGCTGATTTATTTTCTGCTGACCACCAATTTCATCACCCAGTCGGGCATTGATGTCAAGCTGCCGGAATCCGCGGCCTCATCCGATCAGAACAAACAGGAGATCACGGTTTTTGTGGACAAGGCGGGCGATATTTTTCTCGGACAGCAGCCCGTCGCTTTCAATGCCCTGTTCGGGGAACTGAAGGTCCGGCTCGAAAAGCAAGAGGACCGACTGGTGGTCATTAAGGCCGACCGGACCATTGCGCTCGATACGGCAGTCGATGTAATGGATATCGCTAAAGCTGCCGGCGCGCAGCGGTTGTTCCTGGCAACAGAAAAAAAATCGGGTCCGGCGGGCAACTAATGTGGATCAAACATTGAAAAAAGAAGGGCCGAATTTTATCCTCTGGGCATTTATTCTGGTATCCATCTGCATTCACGCCCTGCTGTTTTATCATTTCAACGGTATGCACCCGCGGGAAAACGAAACGTATACTGAAATCGAATTAGGCAATGCCGCGCCGCCGCCGGCCAGAACGATTCCCCGACCCCCGTCGCAACCACAAGTGCCGGCGCCGAATCCGGCGGACATTTCCCCGGAAATTCCGGCTGAAATACCGGAACACCCCTATGCCGATACACTTATTCCTGCGCCGAAGCCGCCCCGTGAATATTCGCCCGAGGTTCCCCCCCCGGTTCCGGATCTTGATGCCGACCCGCAGCTGCCGATTGCCGAATGGCAAGCGGTGAAGCCTCCGGAATCTGCAGATGTCGGATCACAGGCGGAGTATTTCACCCGGGTGCGCTTTGCCATTGAAGCGGAAAAGCAGTACCCGGCAGCCGCCCGGAAGCGGCGGCTGGAAGGCCAGGTGCTGGTCCGGTTCACCATTGGTGCCGACGGCAGTCTTTCCGGATTGGCACTCGTTGAAGGTTCGCGTTATGATACGCTCGATCAGGCGGCTCTGGCGGCAGTCCGGGCTGCCGCACCGTTTCCGTCTCCACCAACGGAGCTGTTCGACGGTGCGCTTGAATTAACGGTGCCGATGATGTTTGAAATAATCGATTAAAAGCCGAATGCGAAAAAGGGAAATACGATGAAAATCATGGTCTGCGGAAAAGGCGGGTGCGGCAAAAGCACATTTTCAGTGCTTCTGGCCCGGGCGTTTCAAAAACGGGGAAACCCGGTGCTTTTAGTCGACGCCGATGAATCAAATTTTGGCATCCCCCACCTGATGGGAATTGAACCGCCCCAGGATCTGATGGCGTCTTTCGGGGGGAAAAAGGGATTCAAGGAAAAGCTCAACCAGAAATTCCCGGCAGACGGTGAAGGAATCTTCATCCGGAAACAGACGATAGACGAACTGCCCGGTGCCTGTGTAGCAGCATCAGACGGCATCCGGATGGTATCGATCGGCAAAATTCACCATTTCGGCGAAGGGTGCGCCTGTCCCATGGGAATTCTGGCGAAGAAATTTCTCGCCAGCCTGAAAACGGAAAAGGACGGCATTGTCATCGTGGATTCCGAGGCCGGTGTGGAGCATTTCGGTCGCGGCGTAATCGCAGAGATTGACGTGATTTTAGATATTGTGGATCCGACTGCCGAATCGTTTCTCCTGGCGGGCAAGATGGGGGAGATGGCCGAAGCCGCACAGAAGCCCGCCTTTTTCATTCTGAACAAGGTCGAGCCTGCCATTGAGGCGATCATGGTCCGGCATCTGGATCAAAAGCGGGTGATCGGAACGATACCCAGGGATGATGTGATGTTTATGGCCAGCCTGGAGGGCCGGCCGATCGAAACCTCGACCGGTGCGGTCGACGCCATAGCCGAAGTGCTTGCCGAACAGCTCCTGTAAAAAGATGACCTTTCAGAATATGTGATTATATTCAAATCGGATCGTATCGGCCAGATTCTTTTTTAATTTCGGCGGACATTTTGAAAACCTTCACCTTCCTAATCGATGCACTATACCGAATTATTGACGCCAATGCCGATTGGTTTGCGTTTGCCGCTGAAAATGATGCTCCGGAGCTGTTCGAGGAGAACGTTTTCGGAAAATCGCTGATGGATTTCATCGGTGACGAAGAAACCCGGCACTTGTATCATCTCCTGTTTGATCGTGTCCGCAGACAGAATCGGGCAATCGAGTTGCCGTTCCGGTGCGATTCACCCGCCATACGCCGGTTTATGACCATGCGGCTTGTCCCTGTGGCCGATAAGGCCATCCGGATAGAAACGGAGATCCTCCGTGAAGAAGTCCGCATTCCCATCCGGATGCCCAATGCCGGGCAGGTCCGAAGTAAGGATTTCATCCGCATGTGCAGCTGGTGCAAGCGGATCGAAGCCCAAACAGGATGGAGCACGGTCGAAGAAGCCGTCCGGCAGCTGAAGATGTTCCATCGAATCCCCCTCCCCGGAATCTCGCATGGCATCTGCCCCGACTGTGAAATCATCGTCCGCCAGGAAATTGAATCCCTTGATGTCGAGAAGTTTTTGGGAAATGAAGGGTAAATTCCGGGACGCTTATGGAATGGCCGCTGGCATTTTCGTTATGATGTCGGGAAAACGTTTCAGAACCATGCGAACACGACCTATTGTATTTCCTCCACTCCCAGGGGGTACTTTGACAGCGGTTCGCAGCCATCCGTGTGAATGACGATCGGGTTTTCATACCGGAACCCGATGTTCTCCTCCGGGCAGGCGTACTGCATGGCGCAGATCAGCAGTTCGTTTTCCCGGTAGACGTGATCCGGATTCGTCCAGTAGGCAAACGGACCGTCGTTTAAACCGATCCGCCATTCGTCCCCCATCAGGCCGATGCCGTGCTCAAATCCCGGCACCATGTAATCGGCAAACCCGCGCTCTTCGGCAAACCCCATCATCTGTTCGGCCAGTTCCGACGGCGTAATGCCCGCCCGGTAGGTATCTATGGTCTTTTTGACAATATCGACGAAATTGGTCGCATGCCACCATTGCCGGTCCGTAACCGGGCCGATCAGGTAATTATGGGCATGATCGCCGAGGCCGAGTTTGAACATGGAATGGATGTCGATCATCAGGGGTTCCCCTGCTTTGATTTTTCTGCGGCTGGCCGGCGTGCAGGCGCCACCGGCAAAACCGGTCCGGTAGCCGCTGGCGATTTCGTTGCCCCCCGTAAATGACCATTCCCATTCGCTCCCGGCCTTGCGCATGGCATAAGCGGCCAGGCCTGCAATTTCCGTTTCCGTCATTTCCTTGTAGCCGCCGTTGGAAATCGCATCAAAGACGGCCTGGTGTCCGATGTCGACAATGAGGGACGCTTCCCGGAAACGGTTTATCGTCCCTTCGTCCTTGATCAGGGCCAGCTTGTCGATAATGGTGTGGGCGTTGACCAGTTCGGCGTCCGGCAGGGCGGCGGCAAACTGCTCATATTCGTAATGGGTGAGAAAACCCTCCGGCAGGTAATTGGACATGCCGCTTTCGATGCCGATTCGGCCGCGGCCGTTTTTGAGCAGGTCGGTGATGAAATCGGCGATCTGTTCGATCTGATCCTGGCCGCCCATGGGGGCAAAGCCGAAAACATGGTCCTCATCGAGCCAGGAGTCGTCTGCAATACGGGCGGCATCTATGACAAAGGTAAATACGGTGGGCAGCCCTTCGGACGGGATGGCCACGAAGCTGCGCCAGGGACAGAAAGCGTCGGCGGTCCAGGAAAGCGTCCGGAGCCGGGAGCCGAGGTAGACGTCGATATTCTGGCGGTGCATCTCGGCCTGGATGTCCCGGATGCGCTTTGGAAAATCGATAAAGTACGGATCTTTCATGTGGGTCATGTACGTTGCCTCCGATTGGATTTTTAACGACACGATCAGTATTCGGCCGGGATGGTGGCCAGCACCTTGTTGAGGCGATCCGCCAGGCTGGCGAGTTTAAGCGCCTTTACCATATTGCCTTTCAGTTTGAGCTTTCCGGTCATCAGCGCTTTCTGGGCACTGAGTTCGGCCCGGGTGATTTTTGCAAAGGTATCGTATTTGCCGGTAATGAAAAATTCGGCTTTCGGCGGCTGACCCTCATCTATTACAAGATCTGCGAACCGGCCCTCTTCAAACCGGAAAAACATGAACCGGTCCTTGCCGTCCGGGCAGTCCTTGTAAATGTTTGCCATCGAAGAGGTGACTAAATTCATCCGTTCCGGTGGCAATTCTGACGAAAGTCGCCGTTCAGCCTCATCGCGCCAGGCCGGGCTCAGGTATTTTACTTTCTCCGTCATGATAGCTGTTCCCCCTCCTTAATTGAGTGAATGAAAAACCACACAGCAGCTTCTTCACGCATCGGATTCAATAAAAAGTCCGCGCGTCAGAAGCGCAATCGTGTCATCGAACATCTCGCGCATGTACGGTTCCTGTGAGCGGATATAGGTCCGGATCACGAACATCTTGTAGATCATGAAAATTACCTCGGCGATCCGGTCCGGATCGACGGCTTGGAAAACCCCGCCTTCGATGCCTTCAACAAGAATTGCTCTGATCATGGCGACGGAATTGCGGTTGATGGCTTCATAGGGGTCATGGTCGCCGAACATGGGAAAAATTTCCGGATCGAAGACCAGCACCCGACGCAGTTTGTCGTCACCGGATAAGTATTCCAGGGCTTTTTCACACATGACCGTAAACCGACGCCGGGGATCCGATTCGCTGCCCACGGCTTCGGCCACTTTTGTCTGCCATTTAACAAGCGCGTGGGCCATGGTCTTCCGATAAAGGTCTTTTTTATTTTTCGCATACAGGTACAGGTTGCCCTTGGTCATGTCCAGTTTGGCGGCGATGTCTTCCATGGTCGCTTTCCGGTAGCCGAAATCGGCGAATAC
>JAGXHH010000135.1 GCA_024636355.1 Desulfobacteraceae bacterium
GAATCCAGGAGCCAGAATCCAGGAGCCAGAATCCAGGAGCCAGAATCCAGGAGCCAGAATCCAGGAGCCAGAATCCAGGAGCCAGAATGAGGTATTCGCCTTCGGCTCAGTCATCATTTGCAGGAGAGAATTCTTCTGACTTTTGCCTGAAGTTGAGGTTGATTTATTAGAATAAATTTAAGAATAGTTCAGAGTGTTATAAAAAAAGAGGTCATGTATAACTTGAAGTTTTTACATGACCTCTTTTTTTGCTTTTGCAATAAACCGGCATCAATCACCGGCGACTTTTTTGAAGGCCGAGTCCGGAAAAAAACAATACGGACATTCTTCCGGCGCTGCTTCACCATAATGGACGTAACCGCAGATGCGGCAGCGCCAGGCATCGGTTTCGGGCTTGCCGGATACCCCGATTTCGTCCGGATGCCTGTCCCGATGCATCGGCAGGTCTTCCAATGGCGGCATGACCGGTTTATAGCTGTTGATCACGTGGCCCGACACGACCATCCGCTGAATTTCGCTCGTGCCTTCGTAAATGGGATATACACGCATATAACGCAGCAGCTTTTCCACCGGAAAAAACCGGGTATAGCCGTATCCCCCGAAAATCTGAAGCGCTTCATTGGCCACCTCCATGGCCGCTTCGGTGGAGTAAAACTTGGTAATAGATGCCGTTATGGTCGGGTCGATGCCATTGTCTGCTTCCCAGGCGGCCTTCCAAACCATAAGGCGTGACGTTTCTACTTTTTGATACATTTCAGCTATTTTGAACTGAATGGCTTGGAAATCGGTCAGTTTCGATCCGAACGCACGTCGCTTTTTTGCGTAGTCTAAGGCAAATTCCATTGCCGAACGGGCCGCGCCGACGGCAAAGGCGCCGATCACCGGGCGGGTCCGGGAAAACGTCTGCATCGCAAGGATAAATCCTTCACCGGGTGGTGCGAGCATGTGATCTTTCGGAACACGGACATTATCAAAATGCACAGCGGCCGTATTCGAATTGCGCTGACCGAGTTTTGGAATATGTTTGCCGACCCGGACCCCTTCCCAGTCGCGTTTCACGAAAAAAGCACAGATTCCTTTATGCTTCTCATTGGCATCAACCGTGGCGAATATAGAATAATAATCGGCAATTCCGCCGTTTGTGACCCAGTATTTCGTGCCGTTTAATACGTAGTGATCCCCCTTGTCAGTGGCTTTGCAGCGCATTCCGGCAACATCGGAGCCCATGGTCGGCTCAGACGTGGCAAAACTGATCAGGTAAAAGGACTTAGCGAATTCCGGCAGGTATTTTTCCTTTAAAGCCTCATTTTTGCAGAGTAGCAGCGGTTCCATTCCGAGCGAATTGTCAAAGACCGATGTGGCGATTCCGGGACAGGCCGCAGAGATTTCTTCCGTGACCAGAGAGGCATCGAGAATTCCAGCGCCTCTGCCGCCATACTTTACCGGAATTTCTCCGCTGGCAATGCCCGCTTCAAATGCCTGCTCCAGAATTTCCACCGGGGTTTCGTCCATTTCGTCATAATAGGCGGCGATCGGCAATACCCGCTCCAGAGCGAATTTTCGCGCAGTTTGTCGTAATTCTTCCTGCTGATCGGACAAGGTAAAATTCAGCATCCCCCCTCCTCGAAACGTTTAATGGCGTCATAGATTGGTGGTCTTATGCACAAATTATAGGAATATCTAAAAAAGATAACTTGGCATTCTTTCAATTTCAACCGGGACCCCTGCAAATAGAAAAAGGCAAGGCGCCACACTGGGCGCCTTGCCTTTTTTCTTCCTGCAATAATATAATCAATCCCGTTGCTTACGGGAGCAGTTCATCTCCGATCAGATGATCGCCCATTTTTTCGAGCACTTCTTTGAGTTCCGGCAACATTTCTTCGCATTCCCTGATGGTTGTACATTCGGAATATAACTGATTCGCCTCACGTCAAAATCCGATCCGTTATTTCCCGGATTTCTGAATTTTAGCCCAGGTATCCCTCAAAGTAACGGCCCGGTTGAACACCGGTTTTCCAGGAGTCGAATCCCGGGTATCGACCGTAAAATATCCAAGCCTTTCAAATTGAAAGTGAGCACCCGGTTCCGCATTTTTCAATCCAGGCTCCAGTTTGCAGCCGGTAAGGATTGTGAGGGATTCCGGGTTCAGACTCTCCTTGAAGTCTTCGGTTTCGGCGGGATTTTCGACAGTAAACAAGTGGTCGTATAGCCGGACATCGGTATCGAGGGCTTCGGCTGCCGATACCCAGTGAAGCGTCGCCTTGACTTTGCGCCCGTCCGGGGGTGCATTACCACCGCGTGTTTCCGGATCATAGGTACAGCGCAATTCAACGATTTCCCCCTGATCGTCCTTGACCACATCATGGCACCGGATGAAGTAGGCGTAACGAAGCCGGACTTCCCGCCCCGGAGCCAACCGGAAAAACTTCTTGGGCGGCGCTTCCATGAAATCGTCGCGTTCAATGTAGAACTCCCTGGAAAACGGCACCTGGCGGATACCCATGGACGGATCTTCCGGGTTATTGACCGCCTCGAGGTATTCGACCTGCCCTTCCGGATAATTTTCGATCACGACTTTCAGAGGGCGAAGCACCCCCATGACCCGTGGAGCCGAGGTGTTCAGATCTTCCCGGAGGCAGTGCTCGAGCATAGCGATATCAACCAGGCTGTCGCGTTTGGCCACACCGATACGATCACAGAAGCGGCGTATGGCGGCCGGGGTATACCCGCGTCTGCGAAATCCGGATATGCTGGGCATCCGAGGGTCATCCCATCCATCGACAATCCCTTCCTCCACCAGTTGAATCAACTTGCGTTTGCTCAGTACCGTGTAGGCCAGATTCAAACGGGCAAATTCAATCTGCTGCGGGTGATAGACCTCCAGGGCATCGAGGATCCAGTCATAGAGTTCCCGGTTGTTGACAAATTCGAGAGTACAGATAGAATGGGTGATCGCTTCTATGGAGTCCGAAAGGCAATGGGCGAAATCATACATCGGATAGATGCACCAGCGCTTACCGGTACGGTGATGCTGCACCTTGCGGATACGGTAGAGGGTCGGATCCCGCATAACGATATTGGGGGCGGCCATGTCGATTTTGGCGCGCAGCACGCACTGGCCTTCCTCGAATTCTCCAGCCGCCATTTTTTCAAACAGCTGCAGATTTTCTTCCACGGGACGACTCCGGTAAGGACTTTCCCGCCCGGGTTCATTCAATGTGCCCCGGTATTCCCGGATCTGATCCGGGCTCAGGCTGTCCACGTATGCCCTGCCCTTTTTGATGAGTTCGATGGCAAATCCGTATAACCTGTCGAAATAATCCGAGGCAAAATACTCATGGGCGCCCCAGTCGAATCCGAGCCAGCGAACATCTTCTTTAATCGATTCCACGTACTCGACGTTTTCCTTCAGGGGATTCGTATCGTCAAACCGAAGGTGGCATTGGCCATTGTATTGAGCAGCCAGCCCGAAATTAAGGCAGATAGACTTGGCATGGCCGATGTGCAGATAGCCGTTGGGCTCCGGGGGAAACCGGGTTTCCACGCGCCCGTCGAATTTCCCGGTTTCCAGATCCTCTTCAATAATGTGCCGGATAAAGTTTGAAGACCCGAGTCGTTGTTCCGCATCTATGATCTGCGCCTCCTGGGGCGGCGCTTGTTTATCGTTGCCCATTTCATTGCTCCTCATGCTATTCCGTTTTAACAGCAAGGCGATCTCGCCCGTTTATATGGCCCAGTTTCTCAAGATATGCAATCATAATTGCCTTTGCAACGGGTCCGGCGCCGCTGGAACCGTGCTCGCCATGCTCGATGATGACGGACACGGCGATCTTCGGCGCGTCATAGGGGGCAGAACCGATAAACCAGGCATGGGACAGGTGTTTTCGGTTCAACTTCTCGGGTTGTTCCTCGTCGCTTTTACGGCTGACCACCTGGGCGGTGCCTGTTTTACCCAGCATGACCACATCCGGAGAACGCACGTAATTATAAGCGGTCCCTTTTCGATGATTGACCACCCGGCGCAATCCTTCCCGGATAACGGCCAGTGTCTTTTCACTGGCCGGCATACGCGCCACGACCTCCGGAGTTGGTTCCACCGACACGACGCCTTCAACCGTACGAATCGATTTCAGAAGCTGGGGACGATAAATGGCGCCGCCATTGGCCACTCCGGCCATCACGACCGCCATCTGCAATGGTGTGGTCAGATTATACCCCTGTCCGATGGAAATGTTCAGTGTTTCCCCGGGCTGCCAGGGTACGCCGAAACGTCTTTTCTTCCAGGCCGCGGTCGGAACCAGCCCCTTGCCCTCGTGATTCAGATCAATGCCGGTCTCCGAGCCGAGGCCGCACGCCATGGCATACCAGGCCAGCCGGTCCACCCCGATCTGCTTTCCCACATGATAGAAAAAAACGTCGCACGATTCGGCCATGGCATCATAGACGTTCATATGCCCATGACCGACGAGTTTCCAGCACCGATAACTCCGGTTGCCGAACTGGTAATGCCCGGGGCAGAAGACTGTGGTGTGTTCCGTGATGATCCCTTCTTCGAGAGCGGCCATGGCAGTGATGATCTTGTATTTCGAGGCCGGCGGGTATTCTCCCTGTACGGCCTTGTTGTGCATCGGGCGTTCCGGGTCATGGATCAGCTCATTCCATAACTCCGAGGTGATCCCGTTGACAAACGTGTTCTGATCGAATGTGGGGCTGCTGGCAAGGACCAGAACGTCCCCATTTGCCGGGTCCACAGCAGCAACGGCTCCGGTCTGATTTTCCAGCAGCCTTTCGGCTTCCCGCTGAAGATCACGATCGATGGTGAGGTATACCTGATGGCCCGGTTCGGCGGGTTCCGTGCCCAGCACCTTCATTACCTGTCCGGTCGCGCTTACCTGCACGATCTGTTTGCCGGGATTGCCGGTCAGTTCGGATTCAAAGGTTTTTTCCACCCCGTATCTGCCGACCATGTCGCCGCCGCGTTTTTTCGGATACTGTTTTGATTTGAGTTCAAGAGGGCTGATTTCTCCAAGATATCCGATCATATGGGATGCCACGCGGTCATCGATGTAATTTCTGCGCGGACTGGTTTGAATGACAATGCCGGGCAGGTCATAGCGCCGGCTCAACAATTGCCCCATCAGGTCCCGGCCGATATCTTTCTGAAGCAGAACCGCCCGGTAACCGAACGGCCCCCGGCCGCTGCCGATCGCGTCCTGAATTTCCTGAGCGGTCATCGGCAACAGCTCTGCGAGTTTTTCAGCAGTTTCCCGGATCGGCTCAGCATCTTTCGGGATAACCTGCAGATCGAATGCCGGGCGGTTGTCTACGAGGAGATAGCCGTTGCGGTCGAAGATCTGCCCTCGCAAGGGGTCGATTCGCAACTGCCGCAGGCAGTTGTTTTTAGAAATATCATGGAAGTGTTCACCGTTTAAAATTTGCAGGTAAAACAACCGCAACCCGAGCAGAATAAATACCGGAAGAATACAGAGCATGGCCTTCGTCAGCCGTCGCCTGTACCATTCACTATCCACTTTGGGGAAAAAACGTTCAGGTATCCGGTTCATGGGGATTCTGTCTATCAGGATTGCTCGCTTTCCTGCAGGTTTCCAGCACCCAGGCGGTCAAAAAGTTGAAACAGGGCATGCAATAAGATGAGCATGAACGGCGAGGTGAAAACGGCCCACAGGAGCTGTGCGCCGATCATATTCACAGCGTCCGGGAACAATCCCGGCACTCCGTTCTGCAGGATGATGATTATACAAAACACGATATTTTCAAACAAAACCCCTGCAGTGACAACCATCGGGAACAGCAGATTCTGTTTAACCTGGATCACGCGCCACGTCTGACGGAATGCCACATACAACCACAGGTATACGGTCATATAAATTCCGATGGGTGCTGCCGAGAGCATATCCATCATGATCCCGGTCAACAGTATTATGGGAAGGCCTTCCCGAAAAGGCCGATACAGACTGAAATAGATTACCAGGGGAACCAACAGGTCATAGAACCGGAGGGCAGCAGACATTTCATACAAAACAACCGTCTGAGTTACCATTAGAAACACTGAAAATGCGAGGAATGCAGAATATCGCATTTATTCTTCCGGAAAGTCGGGAGCCGGGGGGTTTAAAATGACCATGACTTCCTCGAGTTTCTGGAAGTCGACAAAGGGCGTAAGTTCAATTTCCTGAAAAATTCCCGAATTGCGACGCAATATCTTTGAGACCCGTCCGATGCGCAATCCTTTGGGAAAAATGCCGTCGTAACCGGAAGTAATGGCCGTATCGCCCACTCCGATGTCAATTTTGCGCAAGGCATAATCAAAACGGCACAACCGGTCAGACATCCCTTTGACGATTCCCCGGGCCCGGGTTCGCTGCACCAGGGCATCGACCGCATTGTTTCGGTCAATGATGAGCAACACTTTGGCGTATCCGCTCGATACCCCGGTGACCTGGCCGACAATTCCCTCCGGAACCATCACGGGGTATCCTTTTTCGATTCCGTCGGCTTTTCCCTTGTTGATGATGACCGTACGGTACCAGGGCGATGGATCTGTGGCCACAACAGCAGCCGCGACCATCGTATGGGTAGAGGCGGCTTTGAAATCAACGAACCGTTTCAAACGGGCATTTTCGATCGCCATTTCAGAAATGGCATGGATCTGCTGATGCACTTCGGCCAATTGCCGGCGCAGATCTTCATTTTCCCTGGTGGTGTCCACAAGGTCGAAGTATTGGTTCCAGATATGTTCAGTGAATTTAATAGTGCCGGAGACGCCTTCCTGAACCGGTGCGACGAAAAAGAGCACGGTCTGGACAGCCGCGGACTGAAATGAGGATTTCCGGATATAGTTGAATGAAAAGACGATTCCGTTCAGTACGATCAGGATGATCGCCCCCGCCACCACCATCGTTTTTTTGGAAAACATGGGTGTTAGTCGATGACCACCTGTCTGAGAATTTCCAAACTATTCAAACATTTACCTGAACCCATAGCCACGGTCGACAACGGATCATCGGCAATGGTAATCGGCAGACCGGTTTCTTCTCTCAGGAGCCTGTCGAGATTCTTTAACAGCGCCCCACCGCCGGTCAGTACGATTCCCCGATCGACGATATCTGCGGAAAGTTCGGGGGGGGTCTGTTCCAGGGCGATTTTGGTTGTCTCCACGATCGCATCGATCTGCTCGGAAATCGCCACCCGGATCTCCTCCGAATCGATGGCAAGAATTTTGGGAATTCCCGAAACCAGATCCCGCCCTTTGACTTCGATCGTTTCATAATTATCCGAATCCGGATAGGCGTTTCCGATCGTGGTCTTGATAATTTCAGCGGTCCGTTCGCCGATGAGCAGGTTATACTTTCGCTTGACGTACTGCATGATGGCGGAATCCATTTTGTCACCGGCCACCCGGATCGATCGGGCGTATACAATGCCGGCCAGCGAGATGACCGCCACTTCCGTTGTGCCGCCCCCGATGTCGACTACCATGTTGCAGGTCGGCTCGGTAATCGGCAGTCCGGCGCCGATAGCTGCGGCCATCGGCTCTTCGATCAAAAAGACCTCCCGGGCGCCTGCAGATTCAGCCGCTTCCTTGACCGCACGTTTTTCCACCGGGGTAATGCCCGTCGGCACGGCAATGACAATACGCGGCCGTACAAAGGTCCGCCGGTTATTGTGGACCTTGCGGATGAAATGGCGCAGCATGGCTTCCGTGACATCAAAATCCGCAATCACCCCGTCATGCATGGGGCGAATGGCTACAATATTGCCCGGTGTCCGGCCAAGCATGTTCTTTGCCTCCAAACCGACCGCGAGCACTTTGTTTTTCATGCGGTTGTCCGTGCGAACAGCCACTACCGAAGGCTCGCTTAGAACGATTCCCTTGCCTTTTACATATACCAGCGTATTGGCGGTCCCCAGATCGATCGCCAGATCGTTTGAAAAAACCCCGAGCAACGAGTCCAAAAACAATGTCGAGCCTCCTGGTCTGATGGAAATAATCTTGCACGGATGTGCATAATGTTAATCAAGACGGGATATCAGCAGAATCATCAATCCTCCGATCCACCGAATCGGATTAACTCCTATCGCTAACAAAAAAGGGGGGGTATTACAAGCACAAAATCGTTTACAAAATCTTACGATCCATTGATTTGACACAACGGATTACCGCATCATGGAGGGCGGGACGAAATAATTTGATTCGTTCGTTCAAACGACTCGGATGTATGCGGTTGGTCAGTAAAATAACGGAAATTCCTTCCCCCAGCTCCATCCAGAAGGAAGTTCCGGTAAAGCCGAGATGCCCGACGGTCTGATGCCGATCGAAATAGCGGCCGCTGCTCGACCCTTCCGGCGAGGGAACGTCAAATCCGACGGCCCGTTCGGCATCAGCGGGTTTCGAGAAAAAATGTGATACAATGGCCCGGCCGAACCAGTATGACGATGCGTTGCCGGCATGTTCGGCCATTAACTGGCGGAGCAGCCGATAAACCCCGTCGACGGTTCCGAAAAGCCCGGCATGCCCTCCCACCCCGCCGAGGGCAAAGGCATTTTCGTCATGGACGATGCCATTGAGCACCCCCCGTGCAGGGCACCGCTCGGTGGCGGCATACAACCTTTCCGGACAATTTTTATCCCGGTGACGAATGAAAAACAAGTCGCCGGCCAACCGGGGGCCGTATATTGTTTCCATGACAAATCGGTCGAGCGGCATCCCGGCGACCACCTCAACAGCCGACTGCAACAACAGAAAACCGACATCACTGTATACGGTTTTCGAACCGGCTTCATGCAGCAGGGGTTCGGCGATCAGCAGGCGGCGCATTTCAGCGTTTCGATCCGCTTCGGCAAGATTCAACAGGCGGCGGTAAAACGGTCTGTAAGCCGGGAGGCCGGATGTATGGCAAAGAAGATGCCGCCACGTGATTTCCGATTTCCGAGCTTCGGCGAGTTCGGGCAAATTCCGGGCAAGCGGGGCCGACAGATCGATTTTTTTTTCTGTTATCAGCCGCATGACCGCCAGCGTGGTTGCCAGCGGCTTGGTCAAAGACGCCAGATCAAAAACGGTGCTGCGCCCGACGGGAATACCGGTATACAGATTGGCCACTCCGACGGCCTTAAAAAAAAGTTCCTCATTGCCGCGGGCCACCAGGAGCACCCCTCCGGGAAATACCCCCTCGCAGACCCCCCGTTCCATGAGTGACTCGACTTCCTGCATCTTAAACAACCGGCGATTGACAATAGGACAGCGAGGCGCTGTCGGTATCGAGAACCGCTTCAAGACCGATGGGCAATGACAGATTCGGGTTCCCATGGCCGATGGGAAATCCGGACAGGACCGGAACGGACATGCCACCGAACCGTTCATCGATTATACGGTCGATATCGGATGCCTCACCGCAATTTTCAAAAGTGCCGAAGCAGAGCCCGGCAATGCGGTCAAAACATCCGGCCATTTGCATCTGCGTGAGCATTCGGTCGATTCGATACGCCTTTTCTCCGATATCCTCCAGGAAAACGACTGCACCTTCAAAACTGGGCATATACGGGGTGCCGAGCAGATGGCAAAGGGTGGCCAGATTGCCCCCTAAAACCGGCCCGCGACCACTGCCGGGACATATGAGCCGCGGCCGGTCGGCCTCTATGACCATTGGTCCGGCCTCCGTAATGGTCCGCCAGATGGAATCGATCGTGTTCAAATCCGCCCTGCCCAGACCGGTCACCATTGGACCGTGGATCGAGATCATCCCCGAACGAGAATAGAAA